>NZ_JBHSFT010000043.1:0-90428 GCF_042654105.1 Oceanobacillus aidingensis
TGTTTTTTCATGTTTAAAATCTGTGTCAAGCAACCTACTACAGTAGCTACAAGTACTTGAGCTTATTGATTTTATTAAGTTTTTCTAGGTGCGAAAGTTGAGTTATATTATCTATTCTCTCTTGATTTTTTACTCCAGTTAATTCATTTCATTATTATTTAAAAAATGCTGACAATGGTTATAATTAATGTTACTATTAGTAATATTACTAATAGTAACGTCAGCTTTAAAAGCTGACCAAGGAGGAACTGTGATGCTTTCTTTTTCATTCCTAGGTGCGTTTATTTTTGGGTTCATTGCACTTTTTACGCTGCTGGTAACTTTAGGGTTGCCATTAGGTGAATTTACTTTAGGAGGTAAATTCAGGATCTTACCTATAAAAATGCGAATAATAAGCGGAATCTCGCTGGTCATCCAAATGATTGCAATTATAACGATACTTGACGTTGGCGGGATAATTATAATAGATTTCCCTTTTTCTATCGAAAGAGGATTATGTATTTTCTTTGGATTTTATTTATTATTGAATACAGGGATGAACATCATATCTTCCAGCAAAAAGGAAAAGTATGTTATGACCCCTTTGTCTTTCTTGTCATCTATGTGTTTTTTTATTACAGCATTTTTTAACTAAAGGAGAATGGATTACGATGGATACTATTATTTTAGGCTTTCTGATGATTCGAGGTTCAACGATTTATGAGTTAAGGCAATCTATCAAACAAACCTTATCTAATGTCAGCAGCGACAGCACAGGCAGTATTCAAGCAGGAATCAAAAAATTATTGAAAAAGGAATGGATTACTTTTGAAGAACACATAGAGGGGAGTGTAAACAAAAAAACATATTATATTACAGAAGCTGGAGTAAAACATTTTAGAGAAAATATATCAACACCTATGTTATACAAGGAAAAAAATATGGAATTAAGTAAATTTTTCTTTCAAGGGTTCGCAGATCATTCAGAGCACGAAGCGTTTATCAACAGCTATCTGGAAGAATTAGAAAAAGAATTACATCGCTTGGAAGCTATTAACATAACGATTGATCAGAGAAATAATTTCAGCCGTGACTATATAAATAATTTAAAAGAAGCTGGCGGTGCAACAGAATTTATGACGGAAGAGGGAGTAAAATCAATTGCCTATTTCCAATATGCAACGCTGGATTTAGGTATAGAGAAAATTAAATTTGAAATCGACTGGTTTAGGAATTTCCAATCAAAATTAAAGGCAGAAAGGATGGAGAATGACAAGGGACAATAAAGCGGAACATTATTCCATTGCATGGCGATAATTATTATTCAATAAAAAGCTTCCCTTCCCCGCTTTTCTTAAGAAATGCAGAATAATTTCTTTTCAGAAAGAAACGTTTATAAACCTTACACAGAATGAAATCCCAAATAAAAAAAACATCAAATTACTCACTTTATCGTAATTTGATGTTTTTCTTATTTTACCTTACATATTATAAAGGAAACTCGGACGCTCCCAAAAACGCTGCTTCGCCATCGCATCAATAAACTTCTGTCCGAATTGCGAATCGATATCCATCACGACTCCAGGCTGTCCTTCAATACCCATTTCCTTCAATAAATGAGCACTCTCTTCTCTAGCACCTATCGGCTTGAAATGATTGTACATATTCATAATAAAGGTACGGGCTTGATGATGAAAATAGTCATTGACTCCGGTACCGCCAACAAGATATGCACCCTCATAGCTTAACGGAGATCCTGTCAGAAAGTTTTGGTCTACATCAAAAGTCATTCCCTCGCTGCTCTTTACTTCACCGAGCTTATTGCTGACAATAACGGGATGCATCCCGGCCTTCTTCCATTGCTTGAGCAAAGCATCCACTTCCTTACCCGGAAAACCTTCTGCCAGAAAAACAGCTACTTTCAGTGTATTCGCCACAAAATTGGTATTCATTAAGCTTACAGCCGGCGATGATTTCGTAGCAGTTGACTCTTCTACGTCTGGTACAGTAACACCAACATTTGACGCAACAGCCTCTGCAAGCTCTTTGCTGACCCTTGCCAAGCGGTCCACCATCTGCTGACGCACAGGTACATGAAGACATCTTCCCAGCTCAAAGCTATACGCTCCAATAATATGCTCCCGCTCTACAGGTGTCATGCTGTTCCAGAAAATCCTTGCCTGCGTATAGTGATCTTTAAAAGAATCCGCTGTTTTACGCTGCTTCAACCCTTCTACGGTGGAAGGATACGTAACAAAGCCTCCCTTGTCTGGCGGAACTTCTGATGGTGTATTATCCGCTAATATGTTTTTATGATAAGATACTTTTCCTCGGTCAATCACATGACGCGAGTTTCCATCCCGCTGATTGTTAAAAACCGGACAAACCGGCTTGTTGATAGGAAGCTGTTGATAATTTGCGCCTATTCGCACCTGCTGTGTATCTGTATACGAAAATAATCGCCCTTGCAGCAGCGGATCATTGGAGTAATCCATTCCCCGAACAATATTCCCTGGGTGAAACGCACTTTGTTCTGTTTCCGAAAAAGCATTATCGACCGTTTTGTTTAACGTTATTTTTCCTATTTTTTGAAGCGGGACTTCCTCCTCCGGCCAAAACTTTGTCGGGTCTAAAATATCGAAATCAAACATAAACTCCTGATCTTCACTGATAATCTGTACAGCAAGTTCATATTCCGGATAATTGCCCATTTTGATATTTGTCCAAAGGTCTCTTCGATGAAAATCGGCATCCTCGCCAAGTTTTTGTGCTTCGTCCCAAATCAATGGATGAACACCCAGGACAGGCTTGACATGAAATTTGATAAAATGAGCAACTCCCTCTTTGTTTACAAAAAGATACGTATGAACGCCAAAGCCTTCCATGGTACGAAAATTCTTTGGAATAGCCCGGTCAGACATAATCCACATCGCCATATGAGTCGTCTCCGGATTACTTCCCATAAAGTCCCAAAATGTATCGTGTGCCGTCTGCCCTTGAGGATATTCATTATCAGGCTCCGGTTTGACAGAGTGAATCAAATCAGGGAATTTAATCGCATCTTGGATGAAGAAAATGGGGAAATTGATGGCCACAATATCAAAGTTTCCATCATCTGTGTAGAATTTAATAGAAAAACCTCGTACATCGCGAACGGTTTCATTACAGCCCCGTGAACCGATTACTTGTGAAAAACGTACAAATAACGGTGTTTTTTTGGAAGGATCCTGTAAGAAATCTGCCATAGTCACTTCACTCATAGATTGATACAGTTCAAATTCTCCATAAGCACCTGTTCCTCGAGCGTGCACGACCCGTTCCGGTACTCTCTCTCGATCAAAATGCGCTATCTTTTCTCTGGCAAGAAAGTCTTCAATCAGAGTCGGGCCGCGGTCTCCGGCAGTCAGTGAATTTTCATCATCCACGATCTTTTTCCCTTCATTAGAAATCATCTCTTGATTACGGGTATCCCGAATAGATGGTTCTAATTGCTGTTCCTTATGGTAATAGAATTTATTTTTAGCAAAAAAATGAAAAGTATTCATTGAAGGTTTCTTTCTGTGTATGACTGGAACAACTTTAATACACCATGCACCATAATTAGTCGGGAAGACGTCCGAGCTTCCACAATGAAAGAAGCCGTCTGTGCTGCACAGACGGCTTCTTTCATTTATTGGAGGACTACAGAAATTTCTCCATGATAACGTAGGCCTCCCCATTTTTCATAAAACTTCTATCTGTTTCCTGGAGACCAAACTTCCGATAAAAATGGCTCTTATTCTTTCTGGCATTACACCAAATTCTTTTCACATCATGTTTTTTCGCTTCCTCAAATACGGACTCTAACAATCTGCTTCCATACCCTTTTCCCTGTTCTGATATCAGCGTCGCAAATTTTCTAAATTGAGCTTCCTCTTTGTCTATAAACAGCGTAACAATGGAAATCAGTATATTATCTTTAAAAAGTCCCAAATGAATACCCGAAGCATCATCCTTTAACTTTATGTAGTTGAAATCCTCATTCGGCCACATGACTTCATGCCTAAGCTCCCATGCTTGTTCTTTCTGTATTTTTGAAATTTGAATTTCCATGATAACCTCCTTGCCTGCTGTGAAGCTGGTCAAAAACACATGCTTAGAAAAATGCCAGTATACTGTTGGCGTAAAATAGCGTAACTACTGTCAACGCCAGTAAAACAACCCCTTCCGCTTTTCCGCCAGTTGTTGCAGCGAATGGAAAACGAATCGTAATCTTTGCAGGGTACAGCAGCTTGATTCCCTGCTTTGTCGCAGCATCTAGTATAAAATGCGTAACCATACCAGCTAAAATCCCCATGGTGATCGACGGATTACTGATGAACTTAGATAAAATAAACGCCACCAGCGCTAAGAATAATAAACTATGTGTAAAGGTTCGATGACCAAAGAGGGTATTAACTACTTTCGAAACCGCTGGAAACCTCCGTCCGATTTTGCTGCCGCTATGGCAAATATCCGGAAGCAAGCCCCCTGCTGCGCCTGCTGCAATGAACCATTCGGGCTGATATGCATCTGTGATGGCGACGATGGCTGTCGTCGCTGTGATTCCAGCCATAATATGTGTTTTTCCTGTCATGCTCTTTTTTCTCCTTCATTTGTAAATTGCGTTATCTTATCATAACACTATCCTAAGAAAAAGAACATACGTTTCTTTCAATTAATTTCCTTTTATTCAAAAATGCAGCAAACATTATTGTCTGCTGCAGTCATGATTTGTCTACATGGTTAAATGATAACTGGCATCTAAAAGTTCAAATATTTCCTCTTCTGAAATAGAACCGTCCAGCAGAATGCTGATCCAATGTTCTTTGTTCATATGGTAAGCTGGCAGTATTCCATTTTCTTTTCTTAAAATCGATGCCAATTCCGGGTCGCATTTGACATTTAAAACGGCTGCAGTCCCTTCTCCTTCTATATTTAATTTCTCTTTGTTCACATCCATCAGCAACCCAAACCATTTGCTGTTTTCCTTATGCCGAAGCACAGCGTAATTAGAAAATTTAGCCCAAGGATAATCTGGCTCTGTATCGTATTTTCTTTTTGCATAATGTATAACTGCATCTCTGCTCACTAAAATCACCTTCATCTGATAAATTAAACGGGTAAATTGCTTTTCTTCATTTTATCAGCAGATACAGGTTTGTTAAATAGGATGCTGCACACAGAAGCTTAAAAATACCATGATATCCTGCTACCTCTAATATATACGAACAATTTTTCCCAAAGTCAGACGGTGGTGACTATGCCCCTCGTCAGCTCCATATCCTGCTGCAACCACAGAAAGAATATTCCCCTCTATCTCCAATAATGCTTTTACCTTTTCCAGATCAAAACCCAGCATCGGAACGCTGGATATACCGTAAGCGGTGAGCGCTAACAGCAAATACCCAAGCGCAATATACCCTTGCGATTGCAGCACCTCAGGAGCCATATCCAGCGTTTCTAAAAGAGCTTCCTTGTCACTTTTCTTCTTTTCCAAATTCATTTCCGGATGAAGGACATCATCTGCTTTCTCCCGCACATCCATCAGATTACTGTATAGCACGATGACACAGGAGGCAGTATCTAATTGCTTTTGATAAGCGGAATATTGGTAGAGCTTTTGAATCATGGTTTTGTCTTTCACAATAACAAATCGCCAAGGCTGTGCATTGAATCCGCTCGGAGCCAAACGGACATGATCGATAATATTAGCTACCAGATTCGTATCTACCTCCTGCTCTGTAAAGCTTCGGACGCTTTTTCGCTCTTGCATCCATTTTAAAATATATTCTGATTCCATTGAAAATCACTCCTATCTTATTTGTTACGTTTCATTATGATAGAAGTGACCTCCCTTTGTTTAAAAATATGTAAAGCCTGTATCGATACAGACGCCTCTTGCTTTAGAGATATTTGCTGCTTTCTATTGCTTCATGGATTAATTGAACACCTTCATGGATTCTTCCTTCTTGAATACTCGTTGTATTCAACTTTAAGAATTTATGTTTCTGCTTATAATCAGCTATATAATTTGTTTTATAGTCATCGACTAAAACATGACGTTTCGCTAATGCTTCATGAAGTTTCTGTATATTTATCTGTTTTGGCAGCTTGATTACGGTATGCATTTGATGATTGTCATTAAATGCATACCCGGATAAAAAGGTATTTAATGCATGCCGCAGTATCTCTGCTTTCTGCTGATGTTTGGAGACGATTTTGTCTTTATGGTGTGCATATAGACCGCTCTCCATAAATGTCTGCATAATAACCTGGCTCAAAGAATTGGTATGGATATCAATAATTTCTTTAAAACTCCGAAAGGGCTCGATTAATTTCTTTGGCACGACAGTAATACCTAACCGCTGCCCTGGAAACATGATTTTAGAAAAACTTTTTAAGTAAATAACACGTTGATCATTATCCATTTCGTAGAGTGTTTTATAACTGTTGTCCCCTTCAAAATCTCCCAGGTAATCATCTTCAATCATATAAAAATCATATTTCTCTGCTAATTCCAACAGCAGCTTTTTTTCCTGTTCATTCATGGTTGTACCAAGCGGATTATGCAGGCGCGGCATTAAATAAACATAGCTTGGACGCTTGATTTTAATCGTTTTCTCTAATTCCTGCAAATCTATTTTATCCAGCCCTCGGCAGCATGTGACATAATCTAACTGAAGGCGTTCTATAAGATTGATGACCTGATGATAGGTGGGCTGTTCAATTAGAATGGATTCCTTTCTGGTCAGCATGATTAAAGCAAGAATATGCAAAGCCTGCTGTGTACCGCTTGTAATCATAATCTGCTCTTTTTTTGTGAATATCTGGTCCTCCATCAACAGCTTCTGAAATAAGGTTTTCAACTCCTCATTGCCGGTCGTTGCACCATACGTAAATAATTCTGTTTTTTCATTTTGGATAGCAGCTTCCAAGCATTGCGAATAGCTGTCCAATGGAAAGTCCGTCCAGGAAGTGGAAGCAGTTGAAAAATCATATACCCCGTTAAAAGCAGCAGCTTTTTCTTTTCTGGAAATAATATAATAACCGACATTAGGCTTGGCATATATTCTATTGTTCTCAACTAGATATTTAAGCGCCTGCGTTACCGTCACTTGACTTACTCCAAAGGCTTCCATTAATTTACGTACCGTCGGCAGTCTATCTATATATATTCCTTCCTCTATACGTTTTAAGATTTTATCAGCTACGAATTGATATTTCTTCATAAGCAGCCCCTTTTCCCTCTACAAACAGATTACCATGAATCTATTTCAATTGTATTTTCCTTTATCTTGTTTGTATCGATACACCTAAAAAAAGAATTGCTTCCGTTTAGACATTCTTTCTATACTCTGGAATAGAAGGAGGAGGAAGTCATGAAAAAAAATAATGCATTACTGGCAGCAGTCACTTTTTCCATTATTATTGGATTGTCCTTTATGTTTGTGAAAATTTCTTTGACGTATGAAGGGCAATTACTTATATTGGCGCAGCGATTTATATTTGCTTTTTTGGGATTGCTTTTATTTCTTGTCATAAAACCAATCCATTTACGGTTGAATCGGAAGGAAATCATGATTGTGATTATTATTTCCTTGTTCTACCCGATTATATTTTTCAGCAGTCAAATACTTGGTCTTGATCAAACAACGGTTTATGAGGCAGGAATCATTCAGGCGATTGCTCCGGCCACAACTGTTCTCTTAGCAAGTGTATTTTTGAAGGAACAGGTCCGAATAGTACAAGGATTAGGAATCGTTTTTAGCATTGCCGGAGTCGTTTTCCTGCAGCTGATGAACAGCTCGGGAGGCTATGATTTTCATCTGCTTGGCAACCTGCTGATTATCGTATCTATTCTTGCAACAGCGATTTGGCAGGTAATGTCCAGAAGTGCAACAAAATCTATCGCACCAATTCAAATTACGATATATATCATGTTCATTGGTTTTCTGTTCTTTAATGTCATCTACTTCATAAACGGCGGTTCTGCCGGCGAGTATATCGATTCCCTGACAGAAATTCCATATTTATTATCAATTTTATTTTTGGGTGTCCTGTCTACATTTGGAACGTCTTTATTGTCTATTTATGCTGTGTCCAAATTGCCGGTTATTCAAGTAAGTGTGTTTAATAATGTGGCTACGTTAATTACCATCCTGTCTGGAGTACTGATTTTAAACGAGCCTTTTCATTATTACCATATTATCGGCGCAGCGGTGATTATTTTTGGCGTTATTTTGGTTAATGCAAAAAAGAAATCAAGACATTCTAAGGTAAGTTAATCAATAAAATCAGTTTTTATGAATAAATGCTATTTTTCTTTATATCATCTAGTTTGTATCGGAGCAAAGGTGAGCGTCACTTCAAGAGATGAAGAGAAGCTGCGTAAAGCTGGAGATCTCGGAGCGGATTATCTTTTAAAAACAGACAGGGATTGGACAGCTAAAATGAAAGATGAAAAATTCGATATCATATTAGATAGTATTGGGCCGGCACTCTTCCCGAAAATACATTGATGTCTTAAAGCCAGATGGAAATTTGGTTAATTTTGGAGCGAGCTCCGGAGACAGTATTGACCTTTCTTTACCCTCCCTCTTTTACCCGCAATTTAATATCTTAGGAACTTCTATGGAAAGTAAGGAAGAATTCGAACAGTATAACGCATCACAACATAAAACCGGTGCTGATAGCGTTTATCCGCTTATTGAAATCGAACATGCATTGGAGAGAATGAAATCCGGGAATCAATTTGGCAATATAGGCTTGGAAATGGAATAAAAAAGCCGAGTTTTTCATTTTTACGTTATCGTTATGAAGAAAAATCGTTTGAGGTGAATCAATGCCTAGCTCCTCTTTTGTGATTCATAAATGATTGTGCTACGATAAAATCGTATATCAACTTCACAAGGAGGCTCTATGTATGGCTTTGGAAAATTTTGATGAATACCTGCAAAAATATGCTGAATTAATCGTTTCTACCGGTGTCAACGTTCAAGAAGGACATTCTCTCGTTCTAACGATTGATGTTGAACAGGCTCCATTAGCACGTAAAATCACAAAAGCTGCTTATGAAAAAGGCGCAAAACGTGTTATTGTCAAATGGGGAGACGATAAAATCTCAAGACTTGGGTTTGAGCATCAATCAACCGAAACCCTAACAGATATTCCAGATTATCGCATTGAAGAAATGAACTATATTATTGAACAAGGTGCCAGCCGTATCAATGTTGTTTCCAATGATCCGGATGCCTTAAAAGGATTAGATGGTGAAAAAATCGCTGCAACGCAAAAAGCGTCTGGTGAAGCATTTCAGCCATTATCGCAAGCAACACAGTCGAATAAAATCTCATGGGTCGTGGCAGCTGCAGCCGGTCCGGAATGGGCAGCGAAAGTCTTTCCGGATTTAGATTCAGCGGAAGAACAAACGGATGCATTATGGGATGCTATTTTCAAAGCGATTCACTTATATGATGACGATGCGATCCGCACATGGGAGGATAAAGATAAGACCCTGGAAACGAAAGCGGAATCATTGAATAAGGAACAATTTACAGCATTGCATTACACTGCGCCGGGTACAGATTTAACGGTCGGCCTGCCGAAAAACCACCGCTGGGAAGGTGCTGGAAGCTTTAACTCCCGCGGAGAACGCTTTATAGCCAATATGCCGACAGAAGAAGTATTTACAGCCCCAGATGCCAACCGGGTCGATGGCGTTGTCGTATCAACCAAGCCATTAAGTTATGCCGGTTCTGTCATCGAAGGGATGGAATTTCATTTTGAAAATGGGAAAGTAACCAAAGTGACTGCTGAAAAAGGCGAAGAGGTTATTCAAAAATTAGTCCAGCAAGACGAAGGTGCTTCCCGCTTAGGAGAAGTTGCTTTAGTTCCGGACGCGTCCCCTATTTCTCAATCCGGATTGACTTTTTTCAATACGTTATTTGATGAGAATGCTTCAAATCACTTAGCGCTGGGTTCTGCATACGCGTTCAACTTAGAAGGCGGAATGGAGATGTCAGAAGAAGAATTAAAAGAAGCTGGTCTGAATCGTTCAGCAACACATGTTGACTTCATGATTGGTTCGGATCAAATGGATATTGATGGCATTAAAGAAGACGGCAGCCGTGTTCCGGTCTTCCGAAAAGGTGCTTGGGCTTAATTTGCTCATTAGTAATAGTCAGTAAAAAAATCCAACTAGCTTGCAGTTGGATTTTTTTACATTAGTATATAAAATGTATCTATTCTGCTTTTCTTTTGATAGAAACCATTTTCCCATAAGTCCCTATCCTCCAAAGCCATTCAAACGGTCCATAGGAGAACTCTTTCAACCAGAGATGACTGAAAATCATTTGTGCCGCGAATAAAATGACTCCAACCCCAAGAGCGAACGCATAGCTTGGTTCCTCCCAAATCCCTAAATTGATAAAAACCGTTCGTCCGCTCGATTGAAACAAACTTACAAAAACCAGAGATTGCATGATGTAATTCGTAAACGCCATCTTACCGACCGATGTGAACGGGACAAGCAACTTCGACATGCTCCCCTTGCTAGTTCCTAAAAGGACAATGAATAAAATCATGCCGATTGTCACCAAAAAGGGGTAGAAGCTTTCCAATGGATGTAATGCAATTCTATCATAAAGGCTTGCTTTCCCTGCTAACCCAATCACAAGAAAAAGTACTGACAATAAGCTCATGGTTTTTCTTCGCTTTTCGATTATTGTAAGCAGCCCCTTCCGATACGCATACATACCAAACAGGAAAAAGCTGATGTGTGCGACCATGGAAGAAAATTCAATAATAAGATATTCTGTTCCTGTCGGCGGCTCTTTTGAGTCAGGCAACAGACCTTTCAAACCGGCTTCCAGAGACAAATGATAGGATGAGAAATAACTGATTACATCCGCTCCAATGGTATAGCCGATCCAGAAAAGGAAAGCAGTAATAACCAATCCGGCTGCTGACCAATTCATAAACAGCAGAAGGAAAAATCCCGCCATCCCATACATGAGCAGAATATCTCCCGACCAAATTGCAAAACCGTGCACAGCACCAACGAGGGCAAGCAAAAATAATCGTCTGAATAATACTGGATAAGGGTTGATTTGCTTCGTTTTTAGGCGATTATAAAGTAACATAAGGCTCAGGCCAAACATGAATGCAAACAGCGGCCGGGTACTGTCTGTTAATATAATCTCCTCTAAGCTTCTTAGTACTTCATTAACCGGAGACAAATTTTCCGTATCGACGGAAGACAGCCCCGGGACGTTGGCTAAAAAGATTCCAAGTAAAGCAACGCCCCGCATTTGGTCTAATATAGCAATTCGTTGATGTTGATTTTTTTGCTTCATTGATGTCATAGAATCCTCTTTAACTCCTTACATTAAAATGCCCAAGTACATTTTTTAGAATACTAGATTCTTGCCTAATCCCGTGGTTCTACACGCCAATCAGCATCTCGCCGGGGATCAGCCGCACCAGAGATGTCATCATTCTCCCGATCGATCATCAAAGCCTGAACAGACCCGAAATACAGCGGAGTCGGAGCTTCACGAATCTCGTTATACCCAATATTAAGCAATCCTTCCCTTACATCTGCTTCCGGAGCGGATTCCATCACAAGCGCATTATCCGTCAGGTGGAAACGATCCGCTTCAACAACAGCTTCCAGGTCCGAGTCTTCTTGAACCCAGTCAGCAATCACCTGCGTAAGCATAATTGGAATACGTTCGCCTCCCGGACTGCCAATCCCTAAAACAGGTCCCTCCTCATCTGCCACAATCATTGGAGAGGACCAGGTAACGGAACGCCGTCCAGGCTCAGGTTCATTTTGCTCCGTTTGACCAATATCAAATCGAGACATTTGATTATTCAAAAAGAAACCTTCTGTGTAGACACCGGAGCCAAAGAAATTGGTCAGTGTATTCGTCATGGAAACAACAGTGCCGTTGTCATCAATCACTGTAATATGTGTCGTATTAGGGTCCGAGTCGTCATAACTCCGCTCTTCGTCCTCAGGAAGCAAGCTGTCACCGGAGATTTCTTCTGCTAAAGCAGCATTCTGTTCACGGTCAACGAAAGAATCAACCGGAACATCCACAAACGAAAGGTCACCGAAATCCGTATAAATAAATGCTTGAGCGATTCGCCACGACATCGCAATGTCATGCACAAATGGCGTGCTATTCCGTTCTTCTTCTAATGTTCCCCGCTCTTCAAGGATTTGCAGCATTTGAATGACGCTGGCACCAGGAAGCGGCGGCGGAGCACCAGTCACCTCGTATCCAGCAAACTCTCCGGTCACGGGGGCATGCCGTCCGACACGAAAGTCAGCAAGTGAGTCTCCGTCCAGACCTTGAATCGCTGCTAACGCTTCTCCAGTATCCCCTTCATAAAAGGAAGCTCCTTCACTATCACGGATATCACGCAATGCTTCGGCCAATGCCGGCTGTTCTAAAGTGGCTCCTGCCTCAATCGCTGTCCCATCCGGATAGAAATGCTCCAGCTGCTCAACCGGCAGACGGTCCTGAGCAGATTGAAGCTGCTGTGCTAACGTTGCAGATACCTCCGAACTTTCTGCCAAATCAATCGCCGGGTCAATTACTGTCTCCCAGTCAGCAGTCCCATAGTCATCATGTAATTCCTTTGTCCCGGCTACAAATCCAGGTACACCAATATCTGATGAAGGAATGCCGCCTTCAGGGACAACTTCACGATAATCATATGCCTCAGGGTCTTGACCCTGCTCTTGAACGAGTGTTACTCCGCCGCCGCCAATTCCTGATGCAAAGGGCTCTACAACAGAAATGGCATACGCCGCTGCAACGGCCGCATCCACGGCATTACCTCCATTTTCCAAAACAGTCATTCCAGCTTCTACAGCATCTGGATGCCCTGCGCTGACACCATAAGCCTCTGGCACATCTGTTTCAGGTTCTGGCTCTTCTTCATTTTCTGGCGGAATCAGTCTCTCGCTTTCATCTTCTGATGGATTCGGCTCAGGCTGCTGGTCCGTCTCTTCCTCTGAGACACATCCGCTAAGCAACAGCAATACCGTTGCGGTAAAAGTAAAAATTAAACTGCTCTGGCGCTGGTTACGCCTTTTCACCTGCATGAATGCAACTCCTTCCATGATGTCATTGCGCTTTTTTTTGTTAAATATCATTTATCTAACATTCCCGTATTCGTATAAAGACCATGGACACGATGGTCTTTTAATCCTCGGAAACGACCATCGCGAATCCATGAATTCTTTCTCCCGTTAAATCATCCGGCCAATCCAGCGGTGCTTTTTCCCAGCTTTGTCCTGCATCAAAAGAAAGATAGAAGCCGAGATTATTCACAGCGTAAAAAATACCTGACTGGAATGGATGAGAAGTTAACGCAAAAACAGAGGAGCATTCTGCATCCGGCAAGCCTTTGTATACAGGCGACCAAGAACCGCCATCTTCACGCCGTACTAAAATCGTTCTTGCACGGGATGGATCGTATGCTTCATAAGGACTCCTGGACGCAGCAGCCACCATTGTATCTGCATCCCCTGAATCTACGGCAATATCAACCAAATAGTTATAAGGCTCCAAACCCTCATTGAACGTCTGCCAGGAGTTTCCGCTATCAAAGCTTTTAGCATACCCGCCGCCCGCAGCTTCGTATATCCGTCCTGGAGCTTGCGGGTGTGTTGTTAAAGCATGACAATCATGTTGGGAATTCGGTTTTCGATCTTCCCAACTGCCCCCTTTATCTTCACTTTTCATCACGCCGCCAAGTTCAATGCCGACAAATATGCGGTTTTTCTCATGAATATCCGGTTCAATCCAACGTACGTGATGCGTGTACGGCCGAGGCGGGAAACTCCAGGAAGATTTTGAAGGTAAATCCAGTAAAGCCGGGCAATCAACCCAGGTTTCTCCTCCGTCTTCTGAACGAAAAAGCCCGCTCGGTTCGGTGCCTGCCCAAACGACATGACATCCATTTTTAACCTCTGTTGAACTGACCGCAACACTCATCACCCTGTTATGTGATATTCCTGATCCAGCGGGTACCCATGTCTTGCCGCTGTCATTACTTATCCATAACCCTTCGTTAAAGGTCCCTCCATACAGCCGTCCTTTCCGGCTGGGATCTGCAGCAAGGCATATAAATGAAACCGGGGCCGGTCTTTCCTCCATTATCCATTCCTGTGCCTCTTTCTTCATTTCATAAAGAGAACGTCCAGCTGAAAAATATAAAACTTCCATGCGGTTCACCACCTTGATTTATTTGAAATCTTTTAAGACAATCCAGATACCTATTTAATAGAAATATTCGGGAAACGATTCAATCTATCGGGTATATTTGTAAAAAAACTCCCTTTTCTACAATAAGAAAAGCTAAGAGGATATCGAGACTTAATAAAAAATCTTTTATAGTTTGCTTTATTCACCATAAATCAAACTTGTAAACGTCCGAACCTGACTTTTTATCACGGAGAAACGCCCGTAAAACTTCCGCCTTCAAATAGAGCGTGGAAAATGAATTTATTTTAGCGGGGGATAACGGCGCTGACTCCCACTGCATAATATTTCGTCTTATGATTCCATTTTTTCAAAGTGAAATACGCTGTGCTGTACAATCGGCATTCACTTGGTTACATATCAACATACTTTTCGAGTCATGCAAGTTATCGCTAGAGTATCATAAGTCATTCTACAGTCAAAAAGATTTTGTTAAAAATTTTTAAACGATCATTTTTTAATAAAAGTAAGATGGGTCTTATCCCATACAGAAAAGGCCTTACCATGGATAAGACCCTTTCCCGAGACAATGTCGTATGTTATTTCTTGAACTGCGGATGCTGGGTTATACAGAAAGTCTCCTACCTCTACGCTAAATCAATATTCTTTAAAAAAGCTTTCTGGCAATGTGCTAAAAATGCTCCAAAGACTGATAACTGCACCAATTAATGACACAATACTGATACCCACAGCCTGGAAGCTGAATACACCGGTCGGTACAAGGATGATAAACCCCAAGAAAAAAATAGATTGATAAATCGCTGAGATAACCCTCCAAAATTTATGGTTGAAAAAAGATAATAACACAGGAGGAATGAACAAAATAATCATTATGATAATACTTGCTTGGATAACTTGCGGATCATTTAACGACAGTGTATTGACATCCCGTTGAAAATAAGCAGTGACAAACAACGTTACGATGGATACAATCAGCATGAAAACTAATAAAACGAATCTTTTCAAACAGCATCCTCCTATTCGGTAAAAAATGTATGAAATTTGAGCCTCCCTCTTCTGGTTAAACTGCGCCTTGTAATTTGCCCTGATAGATAGAAATTAATCCAGGCAGCTGCTGAATATCCTGCGGTGTGATAAGCTCCGGCGGCTTGTCAAAAGAAACCATACCAGCTTCCATCAGCAGATAAGCCACAAATTGCGAGCAGAAGTAAGCATTTGACCGTGGAATGGGCTTATTAAACATGACTCCAAACAGTCCTATTACGTTATAGTGGTAATTGTCTTTTCTTTGCTTAAAAAATGCTAACGTTTCTTGTAATTTCTTGTTTTGTTTTGAACTGATTGCATAAGCATAGATGGAGCAGTCCGCTTTCTGAAACAGTTCCTCTTCTGTATTTTCCTTCACAAATCCTCCCCAAAATGGATTGCGTAAATGCTTCCTGCCAAAGCTGTATATTTCATTTAATTCCAAATCCAAGGCTAACGAAACATGATTGTATTCTGCTTTGGTATACAGACTAATAGCTTTCGTCAATAAAGTACCAGTGTTTGTAAATAACAAATAAATGTAGTCTTGTTTCATCGCTAGTAACTCCTGTATATTTTGATTTTTCGGTCTTTTCAAAATAGAGACCTTATGTCATTAAGATATATCTTTGTGCTCAATGTTTTTTATTGATAAGTAAGAAGCAACGATACCAATAAGACTAAGTGTCACCGGAATACCAATAAAGGATCCTATCGATAAGTCTTCATTACTGACACCAAAGAAAATGGCAATAATAACAGAGGTAATAATGGTCGTCCTAACTGATTTTTTAAGCATTCCAAAGAACAAAGGAACTAAGCTGACACCACTGGCAGAAAGGTCATATAAAATCGTATTTCTAAAATGTTCGATGAGCATGGGAATCGTTATGTCACTGTCAATAAATCCTAAGTTGCTGTTTAACATAGATAAAACAAATGCAGCAAAAATTCTGGACAGAAGCATAGAGAAAAAGGTAAAGCCTATGATAATCAATAGCTTCGAGATAATGATCTTTTTTCTGCTGATTGGGTATGTGAACATCAAGGTAATGGTTTTATCATTGTATTCTTCGATAACTAATTTTGAAATTAACACTCCTGAAAAAACGATGAATACCATTCGTGTTATACTGTCAATCAGAAATAAAAAATCTGTACTGCTGGCAGCAAATTGTTCCCTGTCTATATATAGCATGAAGAATAAAAATCCGGTAACGGCAAAGCATGCCGCTAAGGAGTTATTTATATATCGGCTAAAATTTATTTTTCTCATTTCCAAACTCATTAACTTAAAGATTTTTCTCACCACTCTTCCTATTGACATTGAAAATTACATTGTTGGCAGTAATATTCCGGAATACCCTCATCGCTACGTTACATCCTTGCGCTCCATATTTCTTATCGCTAAATACGAAGCAGCCGCACCAATAATGATAAATACCAATGATCTGACAATGAAGGAACCTATCGAAAGGTCTGATAGATTTTCATTACTTATGCCAAAGAAAATGGCAATAATAATCGATGTGATAATGGTTGTTCTAACAGATTTTTTGAGCATCCCAAAAAATAAAGGAACTAAGCTGATACCGCTGAAAGAAAGGTCATAGATCACGGTGTTTTTAAAATATTCCATTATCAAATGAATCGTTATGCCTCCATCGATAAAATCCAATTGGCTGTTTAACATGTATAAAACTGCTGCTACAAAGATTCTTGATACATGTATAAGGAAAAATGTAGCACAAATGATAATCAATAATTTAGAGATAAAAATCTTTTTTCTGCTGATGGGATACGTAAACATCAAAGAGATGGTTTTATCATTGTATTCTTCAATAAACAGCCTCGAAATTAATATACCTGCAAACACAATAAAAACCATTCTCGTGCTGTCAACAACAAAGAAAAAATCTTCACTGGTGGCACCAATCGTGTTTCTATCCGTATACATTGCAAAGAATAACAATCCGGCAAGAATAAAAATTGCTGCTAAAGCACCAAAGACATACTGTCTGAGATTTATTTTTCTTAATTCTAAACGAATTAATTTAAACATTTTTTCCGCCTCCAATTAAGGACAAGAAATAGTCCTCTAATGAAGCCGACTTCGTATTGATTGATGTAATGGAAACATCCTTTTCCATTAACTTCTTATAGATTTGATTTTGTGATGTCCCTGATTCATATATCCTTATTTTGTTCGTATCAAGTACTTTGAAATTTTTTATATTCAGCTCTAAATCAATAATATATACTGCTTTCCCGGCATCATCGGTTTCTAATTCTATATACTCTGCATTATTTTCTCTAATCGAATCCATGGAAACTTCTTCTACTAGATATCCATTATTCATTACGCCTATTGTGTCAGCAATTTGCTCTATTTCCGCTAAAATATGACTTGAAATCAGAATGGTTATGCCATACTCTTTATTCAGGCTTGCCAGTAAGTCTCTCATCTCAATAATGCCAACTGGATCCAGTCCATTAACCGGCTCATCTAATATCAACAGCTCTGGCTTCGTGATTACCGCTCTGGCAATTCCCAGCCGTTGTTTCATACCTAAAGAGAAATTTTTAACCGGCTTGTTATCGATGTTTTTTAGATTCACAAGATTCAAAGCGGTCTCTATCTCTTTTTTATTGTGATAACCCATGTATTCACAATGCAAATCCAAGTTATCCATTGCAGTTAGCTTCTCATAAAAAATGGGATATTCGATAATTGCACTCATCCTTTTAAATAACTCATAAGAAGTATCCGTCAATGTTTCGTTAAACACTTCAACGGCACCCTGGCTTGGTTTAAACAGATTTAAAATCATTTTCATGACTGTACTTTTACCTGCGCCGTTCGGGCCTAAAAGCCCATAGATTTCTCCCTTCTTGATATTCATATTGACATTGGAAACAACATGACCTCCATGAAAAGATTTTCCTAAATCATGTGTTCTTAAAATGTATTCCATAATAATAAATCCCTCCCTTTCTCTGCAAAATTGCTATATTAATAATCATAAACATTAAAATTATCTTTTTTCTTAACAATGTCTTACGAATTTCTTAAGTTTGCAAAGAACGGGACGGAAGCGGATTTTTAGTTTTCCTGCGAAGACAGTTTCTTTAATTTCACAGTAAATACTGTTTTATCATAAGCTTTGCTGGATAATGATATCTCACCTTCCAGACTTTCGACTAATCTTTTCGTAATGGTAAGCCCCAGCCCGCTTCCTTGATACAGCTTATTTCGCGAGTCCTCAAGCGTATACAATCTTTCAAATACGCTTTCTTTATTCATTTCATCAATACCTTTCCCCTTGTCCCAAACCTCGATGTAAGCAAATGCGTTATCATGTTTTAAGTTTAACCCCACTACTTGACCATCCTTTCCATACTTGATGGCATTCGATATCAGGTTTCTAAGGATTCTGTCCAGAGCTTCTTCATTTCCAGCTACATAGATATGCTCATCTGGAATGTTAATGGAAACATCTAATCCTTGCTGAGTTAACATTTCATAAAACTCTAAAATGCTCTTTCTGCAAATTTCATTAATATGTATCTTTTCGAGTGTTATCTCCTTATCTCCAGACTCCAGCTTTGCCAAATCAAAAAACGTATTGATCAATGTCAGCAGCTCTGCCGCCTTTTCATGTGCTTTACGAACCTCTTTGCCCGCTTCTTTTTCGATAACTTTATTCGATTGAATGATTTCTAAATATCCAACAATAACAGTCAGCGGTGTTTTTAAATCATGAGAAATATTTGAAATCATTTTCCGAATCGATTCTTCCTTTTTTGTATAATCCGCCAATATTTTCTGATTATGGTTTAAAAGATGATTGATGCTGATCAATAAAGGAATAAGCTCTTTATCATCGGTAAAAACAAGCAGATTCTCACTGGTTTTATCAGCGATAATCTTATCCAATTTTTCATGCATATATTTTATTTGCTTGTCTCTTGCTATCTTTGCTTTATATTGAAAAATGATAATCCCGGTTAAAATCAGGGTAATCCCTATAAAGAAATAAGCCATGCCTTTTCCCCCCTTTTCAAAAGATATTCACACATCTATTCCCCTAGTTTGTAGCCAATTCCCCAAATGGTCATAATATAATGAGGCTCAGCCGGGTTGTCCTCAATCTTTTCTCTTAGTCTTCTAATATGAACATTGATGACATTTTCGTCTCCAAAGTAGTCGTTTCCCCAGACCGTGGTATATATTTGAGCCTTTGTAAAAACATTATTGGGATGCTTGAGAAACAGCTTTAAAATATCGAATTCCTTGGAAGTCAGTTTGATTTCCTTACCATGTTTTTGAACAGAGAAATTATTGATATCAATTGTTAAATCTTTATGGTTTATCACCTGCTCTTCTTTTTTTGTCTCCGAATAACTGGTGGCACGCCGCAATGCCGATTTTACTCTGGCGGAAAGCTCTATCATGGAAAAAGGCTTCGCTATGTAATCATCTGCACCAAGCTCCAGGCCTAGCACCTTTTCCACGTCCGTATCCTTCGCTGATACAATTAGTATCGGGACGGAGCTGTCCCTTCGAATTTGTTTCATTACCTCTATGCCATCTAATTTCGGCATCATAATATCAAGAATGATTAAATCAAATGTATCGTTTTGAAATTTTTGCATTCCTTCTTCGCCTTCCAAAGCAGTAACTACCTTATAGCCTTCTTTTTCTAAATAATTTTGTATCATTTCGCTTACTGAGATATCATCTTCTACGATGAGAATGTTATTGTTCAAGTGAGACAGCCTCCTATGAAATTTTAGTTTAATAGATTTCTATTATCTTTATTGCCGACTATACCCTTTTGCCTGCCTCTTTATATATTACAGAGATTTTTACAGGTATTTCATAAAGTTTAACACATTCCTTTGCACTTTATAGATGTACTTTGCCTAAGGATGCCTTTTATGGTAAAAAGAACATATAATATTCTGTTAAAAAATCATATTGTTAGCTAAGCAAATGGTTAGGAAAGGGAGGAACACTTTATTGGTATCTGATATAGCATTGATGAAACATCATGTAAACGTGTTATTTAAAAAGGATGATAATAATCGAATGACCTTTGTGAATGAGCCGCCAAACGAGGCTGCACCTCGTATTTTCATTGGCGGGACGCAGCTTGGTAATGTAGTAAGATACTCCAATGCCCTTGAGGAGAACGTAATAAAGAAGCTGGAACGAAGCATTCATGCAGATTTTGCTATAGACTTGGCAGAAATAATCACCATTTTAAACACAGACCGGCAAATCAGCAATTTTTGGACTGGACCTGCTTTCGTGTTTCCTGATGTCAGCAGCATAACAACAAAAGCAATACGAATTACCGACTTCAACAAAGACTGCCTGAAGCAAAATTTCCCATATATCTACGAAGTGCTTAAATATAAACAGCCTTGCTTTGCTATTATTGAAGATGAAGCAGCTGTATCCGTTTGCTGCAGCGCGAGACAAACTAATGAAGCGGCTGAAGCAAGCTTAGCTACATTTGAAACGTATCGTGGAAGAGCATACGCGATAGACGCTTCCATTGCTTGGGCAGCTGAAATTCAAAGTCAAGGATTACTTGCATTGTATAGTACCTCCTGGGATAACTTTGCATCCCAATCTGTAGCAAGAAAATTACATTTAATACAATATGGAACGGACATTCATATGAAATAAGACAATATCCCCGAACACAAGTCATTCTTAAATTAATGGACACAATTACTGAAAATCTGATGTATTCTTTTTCATGCTCGAGAAATAAACCGGGATGAAGATTAACGCAAAATCAAAAATAGGCCCCCTTGGACTTGGTCAGTGGATCCTGTAAACACTCTGGAGCTCTCGTTTAACTCTCTACACAACAAAAAATCCTGCTCGTAGCAGGATTTTTATCAAACATTCTTATTAATTATCAAAGGGCAGATCGTTACACAAACTTATTCCTGCCAGCACCTAATCCTGCAACCATCATTAACAAGCAAACAACGATGATAGCAATAATCGGCGCAGACCAGGCCTGCGTAATATCAAATAGAAGCCCGATAAATAACGGTCCAATGGCAGCAAAAATATAACCGACGGATTGCGCCATCCCAGACAGCGCTCCAGCCTGACGTCCATTACGTGCGCGCATGCCAAGCATAGCAAGTGACAGGCTGATGGCCCCTCCAAAAGTAACTCCAATCAGTGTTACCCAGATGAAAATCAGCGGAAGCGGTCCCCCGATTAGCAGTCCGATAAATCCAACTGCTGCACCGCCGCTGATTCCCAGTACGATCCCCTGCTGGTTAGAGAATTTCTCTGCCAGCACCGGTGCCAGAAAAGTAGACGGCAATCCGACAAACTGCACATAAGCTATCAGCCAGCCGGCAGCAGATACGGAAAATCCAAAGCTTTGCATGATTTCTGGCAGCCACGATACCATTACATAAAATATAAAAGATTGCAGACCCATAAATAACGTAACCTGCCAAGCCAATGGGGATTTCCACAGGTTGCTGTCATTAAAAGGCTTATTGCTTAACTCCACTTGTTCTTCTTTAGGCGCAGGGTTCCGGCTGATAACAAAAATCCAAACAATGATTCCGACAAGAGCCAGCACAGCCCACGATAATAAAGCCAATTCCCATCCTAAGCCTGCTCCTTTTGCAAGCGGAACTGAAAGTCCAGAAGCCGTGGCCGCGAATATTGCCATCGATGTGGAATAGACACTCGTCATTTGACCGACTTTATGCGGGAATTTTTCCTTGATGACTGCCGGCAGCAGCACATTCATTACTGCGATGCCAACCCCGATAATAGCTGTTCCGATAAATAATGTCGGTGTATATGGAATGGACCGGGTGCCTATTCCGGCGAACAGCAGGATCAGGCCAAGCAAGACCGCTCCTTCATTCCCCAGCTTCCGGCCAAGCTTTGGCGCAAGCGGCGATACTATGGCAAATGCGATAAGCGGTAAACTGGTAATCGTCCCCGCACTCCAGTTTTCCAGTCCAATCTGATCACGAATGGTCCCTAACAACGGTCCAACGGAAGTAATTGCCGGCCTCAGGTTAAAACCAATCACCATGATAGCAATCAAATATAGCATTCTCTTATTAGAGGATGCTTCCTCAGTCAGACTATTTGTTCTTGCTCTATTTTTCTCCATCTAATACCTTCTTTTCTACTTTCCACCCCCTTTACAGGAAAGGAGGAGGAATAATTTTGCACAATATATATATGTTATGGCAATGTACATCCTATTGTCAAGACACCCATTTTTAATAGACTGCAATCAACGCATCTGCTCTGCGATGCCCCAATGTGTTAACACTGATAAAACGCAGCTTCATCCAGGAAACAGTTTTCATATTAACCTGTACCCGCAAACTTCCAATCTAATAATTTTGAATAAAAGGTATATCTATGAAATTTATTGGAGAGCCTGTCAATATAACAAACTATTAATTGGAGGTATTTCCAATATGAAGTACAACCTAATGATAGGCATTGCTTTTCTTATTTGCCTATTCATTTTTATACCAACAGTACATGCAGATAATGGGACATTGTACAAAGTTGATACGGAAACAACAGAGTTAATGGATGCGCCTGCTCAGGATACAGTCCTTCTAAGTGAATTAAAAAAAGACTATAAGGTTACTATTTTTGAAGAATCCAATGGCTGGGGCAAAACATTTTATAACGGCGAACAAGCTTGGGTCGCGTTACATCACCTATCAGCAGTGGATGAGATACAGACAGAGCCAGAAAACGAACAATCCGATACAGAAGATAATCAAGCTGAAACAGCAGCTGCTGCAGCAGAAACAAATACAGAAACTGCCGAACCAGCAGAAAACGGACAACTGTACCGAATTCAAGCACCAGCAGTAAATGTACGCAATGCGCCTGATAAGAATGCAGCTGTCGTTACGCAGATGAATCATGGTGAGAAGGTTACTATTTTTGAAGAATTGTACGGCTGGGGCAAAACATATTATCATGATGAAGAAGTATGGATCACTTTATATTTACTTGATAAAGATGACGAATCAAATGGAAATAGTGACACATCAGAAGAAAATGAAAAAACAGAATCATTAGAAACAGTAGAAGAAACCGAAAATGAAGCGTCAGAAGCAACATCTGAGCCAAAAGACGGTGAAAGCGAAAAGGAAAATGGCGAAACAAAAGAAGTTCAAGCGGAACAAAGCACTGAAAATCCGCTTGCCGGCCGTCAATTTGTGATTGATCCAGGTCACGGCGGGAAAGATCCCGGTGCAGTGGGATCCGAAGCACATGAAAAAACATTAGCTTTAACCACAGCAAAAAAATTAGGAGAACAATTACGCCATCAAGGAGCTTCTGTTACGTTTACCAGAGAAGATGATACGTATCTCTCATTGGGAGAACGGGTCAACATAAGTAATTCTGCCAATCCAGATGCATTTATCAGCCTGCATTATAATGCGTCGGAAGACCAGGCTGCGCATGGAGTGGAAACCTTTTACAAGAATGAAAGCGAAAGCCAGATGCTTGCTGAGTATGTACAAACGTCATTGATGAGTCATGTTCATCTCGACAATCGTGGAGCTAAACAAGCAGATTTCCAAGTACTAAGAGAGAATCAGCAAACTGCGATTTTAATTGAGCTTGGTTTTATCAGCAATTCAGAGGAACAGCAGACAATTCAAACGGATAATTATCAAAATCATGCAGCAGAAGGTATTATTGCCGGATTAGAAGACTATTTCAGCTAAAATCAACGGATGAAAAGGTAAAAGTGTATCTAGGTGACACTTTTACCTTCGATTACGTTTTTTGGACTTCCTTTTAAATTACAATCTGTAATGAGCTGCTCAGGGGGAATATTACGAATCTTTCATTTTACGTTTAGAACTTTTTAGTTTTACAATCGCTATCATAATAGCTGCAACCCCGATTAATGGAAGCACAAGGAATAATGGTTCACCCGTACCAGAGTACATAATAGATCCCCAAATGATAGGCACAATACCGTAAACAATAAGATAAATAATTCCCATTATAAATTCAAATATATGCTTTTTTTAGATATGGTTTTCACCCTTTTAATTTGAATCCAATCAGGAATGCTAACTTATCAAGTCAGGATTTTTTTAGGATGTTATTTTTAATCCCTTATAAAAAAGCATCCTCTTTCACTATCTTATTCCCTTATTTTGAAATTAATTAACGTACTTCCCTTTAGAGTCCGGGCTATCATTCCATTTCTTTTCACAAAACCTGAATGGATATTAATCCCTTTACAGTTTATTTATTAAACCGTTCTAAATGATAAAACTGATACGTATTATTCGTCAGCTGTTGTCGAACTTTATCAAAAGGCAGCTGTTTTACCTCAGCTATTTTCTTTATCACATCGATAATCATATTTGGATGTGTCATCTGATTTTGAAAAAGCTCTTTAAACGGCCATGGCCCATCTGTTTCTGCCATAATAAGTTCTAACGGATATTGTTTGATTAAAGACTGAATCTCCTCTTCATACCAGCAATCAGGCGTGATAGAAATCATATATCGATTATCTATCATACGGTTAATCGTAGCTTTATCCCCTTTAAACCAATGAAAATGGGCTTGTTCCAGTTGATATTTTTCAAGCATATCACAGACAACAGAGGCATCTTCATAAACAGCATGTAATACGATTGGCAGATTATACTTTTTTGCAGCCTGTACAAACCGCTCTAATATGGCATGATAAGGTGCAATATCCAGCGAGTCATCATTACGTTTGGTATAATACGGAAGCCCTACTTCTCCAATAGCCACGATTTTTTCGAATTTTTGTTCAATCTCCTGAAAGATACGATTGATTTCTTGATCAGGCGGCAATGCTTGTTCCGGATGCCAGCCGAAAGCAGGATAAACAAACGGATATTTCTGTGCTAACCACCATACCTTTTGACAGCTCTCAAAATCACTTGAAACGGCTATCATCCCATCTGCTTGAAGCGTTTGAATTAACTGTTCCTGCTCGTCAGGCTGGTACCAATCTAAATGAATATGTGCATCAATCATTATGCAAACTCCCTCATCAAATCAATCTGTTATATCCTTAAACAAATCCCCGGCTTTTCTTACATCCACATTTCCGCCGCTTAATACGACACCTGCTCTTTTGTTTTTAACAGAAAGCTTTTGATATGCTGCTAAAGCGACTGCTCCAGATGGCTCCACAACAAGTTTTAATCGCGTCCATAGGAAGTACATAGCAGCTTTTATCTCTTCTTCAGAAACCGTGATAAAATCATCTACATGCTTTTGAATGAAAGAAAAAGTAATTTTTCCTAACGAAGGTGTATTTAAACCGTCAGCTATCGAGTTTGGAGCTTCAATCGTCTGCAATTCTCCTGCCTTAAATGATTTCGTCGCATCATTGGATACCACAGGCTCCACTCCAATCACCTTGCATTGAGGCGACAGCTGTTTTGCAGCAATGGCACATCCGCTTATCAACCCGCCGCCTCCACAAGGAACGAGCAGATAGTCAAGCTCCCCGACTTCTTCAATCAATTCTTTTGCAACGGTGCCTTGTCCGGCTACAATTGGCTCCGCATTGAAAGGAGGAATTAATGTATAACCAAATTCATCTATTAAATCCTGCGCTTTTTCCTCTCGGGATTCCGTCTTGCGGTTATATCTTATAATCGTTGCACCATAGTCTTTCACAGCTGCTGCTTTGACTTGCGGCGCATCATCCGGCATGACTACTGTCGCAGGGATACCAAGTATTTTGCAGGTTAAAGCCGTAGCCATTGCATGATTTCCGGAAGAATAAGCGATTACTCCTTTATTTTGGGACGCTTTCGGCAGAGAGCTTATCGCATTATAAGCACCCCGAAATTTAAATGCTCCCATCCGCTGGAAATTTTCACACTTGAGAAACATTTGGTTTCCGGTTAATTCATTCAATAATGTTGACGTATGGACTGGGGTTTTATGTGCAATTCCTTCTAGGCGATTTGCTGCTTCTACTATTTTTTCATACATTTTGAATTCCTCCCTCACTTTTATATCAAGACAGGTTGCTATTTTAATAATTTTTAGTAATGCCTATATCCTCCTTTCGACAAATCGGACTAAATTTCCTGCTAAAATCTTTCTCAATTGATATAAAGAACAATCAAGTCACAGTTGTATATTTAAATCGAGTTTTTAAATGATATACTTAACTTTTTATATTAGTCTTCATTTTAAATGAAATTTGCATCGCTTGTGCCATTTGAATATAATTATATAAACTAAGCTTTTTTACATATTGAAAATATCTAATCATTTCTTATCCGGACATACAAGGAGGTCAACCATGATGATAAGTCCCCAAGCTGCTGACAAACTTAACGCCAGTATAGAAGATTTAAAAAATAGTTTAGAAGAAAAAGTTTCCAAAAAGCTTGATTTGGATAACTGTCATCGAATGATTCAAAGATTGGTTGAGCTTTCTTCCAGCTGTGAAGCATGTAACCAATATTTTGTTGATTTAGAAGGTCATATAGCCCAGCTTTTAGACAAGTCAGATCAGCTGACAAAAAATGATTTTAAAAACCATCACCAAATATTAAATAACATCCGTACACACCTCATGAAAAAACACAAACTAGTTGCGAAAGACTATTATCTCAGTATCTATATGTCCTGTGGTCTCAGCTTAGGACTAGTTTTTGGACTCTTATTCGATAGCCTTGCATTAGGTTTGCCAATTGGCTTAGCTGTTGGTGTAGCGATTGGAGCAGGTTTAGACGCAGATGTTAAGAAAAAAGGAAGAACCATCTAGCATTCCAATCGGCCGTTCAATACAGCATTCTCCACAGATAAAACGTAGCATACGCTTCCCAGGTTGACCATGCTGCCGATAATTCTCTAATCTCAGCTTTTGTCGGCTTTCGTTCCATTCCCTTTACAAATTGGATGGCATTGATTAATCCCACATCATCAATAGGAAAAGCGTCCGGATACCGAAGACAGCGCATCAATACGTAATTCGCTGTCCATGTACCAATCCCGCGAATACGGATCAATTCTTTTTCCGCTTGCTTCAAATCATCTACATGTAATAAGTTTTCTTTTGATAAATCTCCATTTGCCATTAACTTTGCTACACCAATAATATATTCCCTTTTCCTTTTTGTCATTTTAATATCAGCCATATCTTCCGCAGTTAATTTAGAAATTTTTTCATACAAAGGGAAAATCCAATAATTTTTTCCATTATAATCCAAATGTTCTCCAAATTTTTCAACAAATTGACGTTTTAATGTGTACGCAAACTTCAGGTTAATCTGCTGGCCTAATATCCCCCAGCATAAGGCCTCAAATAAATCATTTAAACCCATAATCCGAAGTCCGTAAAATCTTTCAATGACTGGTTGCAGTAACAAATCCCGGCGACCCATTTCATAAAAAGGCAGCAGGTCGGTGTCAAAGTCAAACCATTCACAAATATAATTTACGATGGTCTCTTTATCTTCAAATGATTCCGGTTTTGTACCGGCTAAACACTCAACAGCCAGATAGTCACTTCCTGCTTCACTTATCTGTATCAATGTACGCAGATGATTTATTTCAATCACACGGGTAATCGTATTCTCCTCTATTTCATACATGCATTCATTTGGATCCCTCAGGAAATAGTCTACATTCACTTTAAAATTAAACGGCTCCGGTGCTTTTATGAAAATGCAGTTTTTACTTTCTTTCCAGCTTCTCACTTTCTTCGTCCCCCCTATCTTCAAGATCTGTTTTATATTTTGCTTGCGAATTCAGCAACCTACTATGGTTGTACAACAAGCAGCACTTATGCCAAAAGGCAAAGAGACGCTGTTTTCACACTGACCCTTTGCCTTTTAGTTAATGCTTGCATTATCATTTAACAAAAATTATTCTCCATCATTCTTTCTTAAAATATCCTTCACTCTTTCTCTCATCTCTTTCGTATAGCCTTGCTGTCCGCCGGTATGAATAAAAAGGATATTTTCCTGGTCAGCATAGTTTCCGTTTTTAATTTCAGTCACTAACCCTTTAAAAGCCTTCCCTGTATAAACAGGGTCAAGAATCATTCCCTCATTTTTAGCAATATCCAAATAAAATGCCAGTTCTTCATCAGTTGCCTGACCGTAGCCAAGTCCAATATAGTTATCATTAATAGTAATAGAATCAAAATGATGGCTGATGTTTTCCAAATCATTTACTATTTCCATCACATCTTCTTTGAACACTTCTGCTATTTGGTCAACAGAATAGCCAATGATTTTCTTTCTGGTATCTGCCCCCTCATTTGCAAACCATAGCCCTGCATATGTTCCGCCAGAACCAATTGCAAGGTTGATAGAATCAAAATGAACACCCATCTCTACTTCCTGCTTCATGATTTCATTATAACAATTAATATAACCGTAAGACCCGATGGCATTTGAAGCACCTACCGGAATAATCAATACCTTTTTCCCTTGTTCTTCTAACTCCTGCTTCTTCTCCTCCATCGCATCTTCTCGGGATGCATCCGGCGGAATAATATTTACATTCGCTCCAAGCATATCGTCAAGAAACAGGTTTCCTTCATATTCTTTCGCTTCGCCTCTAAGCACCAGATGGCATTCTAAATCCATCATGGCACAAATCGCGGCTGTCGCTCTGGCATGGTTTGATTGGCAGGCTCCTGTAGTAATGATTGTGTCATATTTATTATCCAATGCATAGGCAATAAGGTATTCCAGCTTTCTTATTTTGTTTCCCGAGACTTCCACTCCTGTAAAATCATCTCGTTTGATATAAATATTTTTCCCAAGTTCATTACTGAGTTTTTCCAGCTTTTTAATGGGTGTATCCAAATTAGCAATATTTAATTTACGCATAGTCGTTCCTCTCGCTTTCATCCAGTTTATACCTTTATGATAGCGAACAAGAACGAATATAAGCAAATAATTAATGAAAGGAATTTGTTATTTTAGTGTAAAGAATCGATGAAGAGGGTAAATTTTCTATAAGTCTGTACTCTTTTCCTGTCAGCATCAGCGGATAGAGACTGCAATTAGAAGAAAAGTTAAAAACAAGCAATTATACTTATTAAAAAAATAAAGTATGGGAGGTGTCACAACGTTTGAAAAGACCGTGGGGAGTTATAATAATAAGTTATATATTTGCTTTTAGTTCAATGCTTTTATTATTTTCTGCTATTTTTTATGATGCGGATACCGATTCCATGCGCAGTATAGCGAAACGTTTTGCATTACCGAATATACCTGAGCAATTAATGAGAGCAATAGTAGCTTTATTTTCATTAGTAATGGTCTATGGTTATATCCAATTGAAAAATGGGGCTTTTGGACAATGGTAGCTTATTTAGTCTATTTTGGAATGATTAGCTCTCTGCTCGTAAACAATCAAACTCACCTGCCATATATAGTTAATATGCTTCCTTCTCTGGCTATGCTAGCTTATACAATCTATGTAAGAAAAGCATTTTTTAATCAATCGAATTTCCAACATCAGAATAATTGAAAATGCCCTTTAAATAACAATAGAACTTCCTATTTCCTAGAAAGTTCTATTGTTACACCTATTCCATTTGAACCCAGTCTTAAATGAAAACCCATATAAGAACAGAAACCAAAATAATCGCGGGCAGTCCAAGAAAATAAATATAAGTAAGACTTGAAAAACTCTTCTTTCGTTCGTAAGTATCGTCCAGCTTTTTTGTGACAAAAAGTGTTCCGATTAATGCAAGAACACATACGATAATCACCAGTATGATAAGGGTATTCAACATCTCCCTTTCCCCACCTTTATAAAATAGTCAACGCAGCCGCATAACAATAACTTCAGGCATTATGCAGCTGATTATTTGTTAAAGCAGCCTGTTGCAGATAATCTGAATCCAGCGTATAGGAAGCGGTCTTTTTCTTCCATTGTTTCACGACATCTACCCGATTTTCATATCCGAAAACATGGAAGGTCATTTCTTTATTTTTCTTTTTAAAATGAATAATATATGGGGGCATCTTTGTTTCAGGATGAAGAAACAAAGCTTCCTTCCCTGGAAAGATATGATTCTTATATAAAAATTGAGCTTCATTGAAAGAATCTATAAATCTCCTTTTTTCATCTCCATCAAGCGGTGCTCCGTCGATGGTTATCGTACTGTTTCCTGCATCAATTTTAGGATGCAGTTCAAATTTATTTAAAACCCATCCTACCAAAGCGCTTGGCGGGCTGGTTAAAAATTTCAATATAATTCCTGCCAGCGTAATTAATATAAATGTCCATGTCATTTTCGAATTCCATCTCCCTGATAAACTATCACTTTCTAATTTTGATATAAGGTTACACAGCTTGCTGATTTTATCCTAACCTAGTTTTATTGTACTGGATATCCCAAAAATGATACCATCCAATTCGCATAAAAATCCCCCATCCACTTTACGAGCAGACAGATTTTTATCGCTTTTTTATTTTCCGCGCAAATGCTGAAGAGCTTTCGAAAATCTGGATATTCCTTCCCAAATATCTGTGGGCGTACTCCTGCCATACGTAAAACGAACAAATCCTTTGCTCTCACCAAAAATAGAGCCTGGAACAAAAGCAACTCCTCTCTTCAATGATTCATCCAGCAATTGAAATTCATCCACCGGATCTTTCAGCTTGCACCATAAATGAATCCCGCCATCTGGTTCCAGGAATTCTGCCTGATCGCCTAAAAAATGAATCAGTGCTTTGGATAATTGCTTTCTCCGTACTTCCAGCTGCTTCCTGATTTTATGAATATGTTCATCGAATTGCGGAGATCCGATAAACTCATTTGCAACCCATTGCGGAAAAATACTATGTCCAAAATCAATCTGCTGTTTTGCATCAGCTAAGCGTTGAATAACTTTTTTCGGTCCAACGATCCAGCCGATTCGTAATCCAGATGCAACGATTTTGGATAAAGAACTGATATATAATACATTTCCGTTATCGTCCATTCGTTTTAAAGAAGCTGCTACGTTTCCATCAAATGCCGTAATGCTGTACGGATCATCCTCTACAACAGGAATGCCATACTCCGAAGAAATCTCTAATATTCTTTCCCGTCTGCTTAAAGGCATTTGCACTCCGGTTGGATTTTGGAAATCCGGATTGATAAAAACCATTCGAATACGATGTTTTTTATGCAGTTCGACGATATCATCCGGATCAATCCCATTTTTACTGCTCTTTAAAAGAAAGGGACGTAAACCTGCTGATTTAAATAATAGCAATGAGTAAGCATACGATGGATCTTCTATTGCGACAGCATCACCAGGCTTCAGTAAACATTGCACAATAAGGTGAAGAGCTTGCTGCGCACCAGAGGTAATCAGGATTGATTCTGCATCAATAGAGATTCCTTTATACGCATACAAATGATTAGAAATCGTTTCTCTTAAACGGACATTGCCCTGAGGGTGATCATATCCCAGATGCTCTGTAAAAGGCTTCTCTTTAAAAATGGAATAAAATTGTTCTGCCGGAAATAGATCCGCCGCCAGTTCTCCGCTTGCCATATTGATCATTTCATTATTTTGTGTCTCCGTCCGTATTTTTTGAACTAACGGCAAATTAGGAAGAAATGAGCCATCCTCCACATACCTTCCCCAGTTGGGAATTCTTTTATCGGAGATTCCCCATATATCCGTACTAATATGCGTACCGCTTCCTTTCTTTCTTTCAACAATTCCTATGGATTGCAGCTCATCATAAGCGGCAACGACCGTGCTGCGATTAACTTGCAGCTCTTTTGCCAAATGGCGTTCTGAAGGAAGCGGCATATCCGGAGAAAAATTACCCGTAGAGATTCCGTTTTCAATATATGCTGCGATTTGTTTGTATAGTGGTGTTTTTGCTGAACGGTCAAGTGTGAAGTGCATATGGATTCCCCAATTGTGTTGTAGATTTTAACGTACAGTGAATAACCCTGCCAATACTCTTTATTCGCGCACTAAAATGAATATATTCTAGACTTTTAGCTTCATTCTGCTAATCAAAGATATCTTCTACTATCATAGCGAACAATGACCTAAATAAGCAACTCACAGATGAAATGATTGGGATTTTATTCTTTCCACCAAAAAAGCCCGAATCACAATGAAGTTATCGGGCTTAAATACATGAAGGTAGATTGTATTAATTATCCTTTAAATATACCGCTTCCGCCTACGCTAATCAAGAAAATCTTTTAAACGTTTACTGTGTCTTGGAAGCCTTAATTTCCGCAATGCTTTTGTTTCAAGCTGACGGACACGCTCTCTGGTCACGCCAAATACTTTTCCCAGTTCTTCCAGCGTTCGTGACTTCCCGTCATCCAATCCAAAACGGAGACGGAGAATACTTTCTTCCCGGAGAGGAAGGGTATCCAATACCTCCTCTAATTCCTTTTTTAACAGTCCATCCGCTGCATATTTGATTGGTATTATCGTGTTGGGCATCGTTGCTTTGTGGGTGGCAACATGGGCATGGAACCAAACTTCCATCCGTCTGACGGTTTCCATGGCAGGGATGATGATTGTTTTTGAGTCTTTATTTGGACTGCTTTATTCTTTTATTTATCAATTGTCATTCCCCTCCGTATGAGAATCGATTAGTATTTTCTTTATTATCGCCGGTGTATCTTTTGGAATTTGGAGAATCAATAGAGAAAAGATTTCGGAACATAGTTTATAAAATGAAAAATAACTTTCAGAGAAATTTTTCAAGGAGAAATACAAGCTGTACTTATGAGAAAGCTGTTTTTTCTCCTTCTGACTCGGCAAGAGAAGCCTTTATTCGCTCATTCACCGTCTTCTCATATCAAAAAATCTTCCTGCTCTTCGCAGTTTCAAGATCCCGTTGAATCTGTAATATCTGACGTTCTATCCACTTAAACTTCTTAAAACTTAACCAATGCAATGTTTTGAATAGGTAAAGATCGGGTGTTGAAATACCAACCTCTCTCTATTTGCAATAATATTCAATATATTATCCTCTCATGATAAAAGGATACCAAGTATATCCTTATTTGACGATGAAGCATCCTGTTCCGCAATGCTTCCAATAAACGAAAAAGCAAAAAATGATTGTTTTACAACTATCAATCATCTTTTGCTTTTTTAACTACAGCTCGTTATAGGAGTCCTCATAGGATTCAGCAAGTTCTATAAATCTTTCATTATCTAAAACATCTTCAAATAAAGGATCTGTCACAGCATAATCAATTAAGCTGGGGTCCTCATCCATTGCCTCTTCCAAATGATCCAAGCCTTCTTCTATCTCCCCGCGCTCAATATCGATAAAAGCCAGGCCGTAATAAGCAATTCCTTTATCTAACGGATGCTCCTCTAGCATTTCTTCGTAGAGTTCTTCTGCTTCATCCAGCTGCCCATTTTTTGTTAAAAGGATGCCTTTATAATCCAGATTATAAATGATATGCATTTCATCATCTACTTCTAATACGGCGTCAGCGTATTCCAACGCTTCTTCATAATCCTCTATAAGTTCATAAGCATATACAAGCATATCCAGTGCATCGACATCTTCCGGATGCTGTTTCAAATATTCTTCTAAATAAACAATACTTTCTTCTGTTTCATCTAAATAGAGCAGGCTGGCTCCCATACCATATAAAGCGAAATCTGCCTTGGGTTCAATTTCTAAAGCTTCTTCAAAATAAGTCAGAGCTTCTTCATCTTCATCAAGAAAAGATAGTGCATTTCCCATAGCAACATATTGTTCCGGTGCATTCGGATTTAAATCAATCGCTTCCTGCGCAGCTTCCATAGCCTCTTCATATTCGCCCAGATCTATTAACGCATATGCAAGATTGCTGTAAGCAGCTTCCATCTTGTCATCCAGTTCAATTGATTTTTCTAACGCTTCTCTTGCTTCTTCCGGTCGTCCAAGTTCAATGAGAATAAAACCCTTATCATTATAAAGGAAAGGCTCTTCAGCGTGATCTTCCAGAGATTCCTCGATTAGCTCTAAAGCTTCTTCATAATCTCCATTCGCGTATAGAGGCTGCAGCTTCATTGATAATGAATATGTACTGGTGCTTGAACCAGAGGATAATTGTTCCGCTTCCTCTTCCTCTGCTTGTTCTGAATTCGTGTTTTCCTCGGAAGATTCAGATGAAGAAGTTTCTGATGCAGTGGATTCCTCGGACGTACTGCATCCGGCAATAAATAGTAATAATGACATAAAAATAATAATTCGCTGTTTATTCATTTTATCCTCCTCTATTTGACAAATTATTCTTTAAAATGACATTTTTATTATAGTACAAATGGAACATAAATGGAAGACATATCCAAGACTGTTTTCACAAAAATTTTTGCTAACAGATACTTGTCTCGTGAGCTTCGTGAAATAATTCTCAAAACAGTAAAAGCGGCACAGGTATATGCCGCTTTTCTATCAAATTATCTATATGAATCATGTGCAGGGTGAAATAAATCTTCCTTTGCATTTCTTACTATGGAAAAATGGTCCACGTTATAATGTCCATGAAGTGTATCGTTATGGTGTTTTATAATTTGTTCTGGATTCAGCAAGTCGTTCCCCAGGCTGGAGTGGCCGTCTCTAACTAATGTGACATCCAATCCGTTAATGCTTGCTGTTCTGACGGCACTGTCTATGCAATGCTGTGTTTCACAGCCCATAACAACAATATGTTTTACTTGATGTGACTTTAGGTATTCCAACAGACCTGTTCCATAAAAAGCATTGGTAGCAGATTTGTCAAAGATTTTTGATTCTGCAGGCACATAGATGTCTTTGTGAATTTCAAATCCGCTTCCTTTTCCATCACCGACATCTAAATCCCTTACAAATACACTTGGCACCACTGCATTTTCTGCTTTTTCAATTACTAAATTAATATTAGCAATAAGCTGTGATTTTTGAAAAACTGCGTTTCTTTCATGATTGCCTTCGATTAATTCCTGTTGTGCATCAATAACTAATAAGACCTGATTCAATTTAAGTCCCCTTCCAATTTAGGGAAACACGATGTAACGGACTAGTTAAACGCTCTCCCTTTTTTACTTATTACATTCTTTTTATTATTTATCATATGAACGCCTCCTTTAATGAAATTCATTTTAATAACCTTTATAAACCAAGGTAATCTTTATTTTACCATAATAAATAGACGATATTTTCAAAAAAATAAATTTAAGCTAATACTAAGTTAATATTATAAGCTTCGCGAATACCGAAGATTAACAAATGGTTCGCCTGTATCCGTCACGCCGCTTTTCTTTTCCTGCTTCCGAAATCCTCTTGCTTCATAGAAAGGGATTCCTCTTTGATTTCCATCCTGTACAGACACCCATTGCTCTGTTGCTCCTGCTTTCTTATGTTCTTCTGTAAGTATATTTAATAATTGTCTTCCTATTCCTTTGTATCGATATTTTTCCTCTACATATAATACAAAAACTTGGCTGACTCTGCTCTCCGTTATTGCACCGCCAATAACGCCTGCCACCTTTGAATTAACGATAGCAACATGGGTATAAGAGCCTTGTTCTATATCCGCCTTTACTCGTTCGTGGTTATACCATTCCTCTGCATGCTTGTTCCGGTACTTCTCACTTAACTTACCTTCTACAGTTTGTTTCCAGCCAAAGGAGCAAATAGCAGCAATGGATTTGACATGCTCTGTGACTGCTGTCTCAATAGCTATATCCATTTTGATTCCTCCCTTCTTTAACCCCGATATATGGTTTCTACTATCCAAATTCGATATCCATCCGGATCGGCAATAACCGCTTCCTTCACACCCCAGGGACGCTCAATCGGGTCTTGTATAATTTTTACGTTTCGATTTCTTAGAGATGAAACAGCTGAGCTGACATCATTGACCAGAAATTCTATTACCATTCCTTTTTCTACCGGTTCTGGCTCATCAATGATATGCAATAATATAGTTGTATCATGCTCTGAAGTCCCTGCAGAAATGAAGGCCATACTTTGATCAGTAAAACCTTGCTCTAAATGTAATATATCCTTATAAAATGCAATGGATCTGTCTAAATCCTTTACTGGAACAACGATTGTATTTAACTTTTCGATTCGAAAATCTGTCATCTTTATTTTCCTCTTCTTTACATGTTGGAAAATGAATGGAGGCTTTCCGCTACTTTTTTCAGTTCATCTCTGTTTAGTGAAAAATACTTTGTATTTCCTTCCTGATGCACCATAACAAGACCAGATTGCTGCAACTGATTTAAATGACGAGAAACCGTGCTTTGCTTCAGGTTCAGCTGCTGGATAATCTGTTGGGCGAACATCTCTTTATTTTCAGCTAATAAGTCAATGATTTGCAGTCTTGTCCTGTCACCCAATCCTTCAAAAGCAGTATAATAGTCTGCCAGCTTTTCTTTATTTCCTGCCGTTTCTATCTGCGGGTCAAACATCAGGTAAACATGTTTATCAAATTGAATAAAAGAAAGCAGCCTTTCCATATTACAAACAGGAACAAAGGTTATCATTTCTGCTCTGTTAATGTTCTCCAATTCTGCGGTATCTGGATACAAGCCTGTGATTGCAAAAATCGCTTCTCCATTGGTACGATAGGATTTTGACAGTAAAGACTCTTGCTGTCTTACCCATGCTGCTAGCATTTTCTGCTTTTCTTCCCACTGTTTTTTCAAACCGGCAGCCCAAAATGCCCTTATCAATCGGATAATGCTTTCTTTTATATCGGATAAACTATCATAATCCGCTGCATTGTTTTCTACTTTTTCCATCGGAACAGACCAGCTGAGCAGTACTGCTTTCACGGCTTTCTTACGATTATCAGGGTCCTGTAATTGCCTTTCGTCCAGGTAAACTTCCCGCATTGCCTCTTCCACAACCGGTATACGAGGCAGGTATTTATAGTAATAGTCCATTGTTTCTCTAATTCCATAAATAAGAAGCTCCATCATGTCTGACTCCTCTAGCTGCTTCCACCAATCGATAAAAGCATCCCAATCCATGGTTAAATCCGCGGTCTTTTGGATATAGAAATCCCTTAAAATCACTCCATGCGCAAAAACAGTTCTTAATAATTTCAAATCATTGTTAGCGTTATCTGATAAGTTATCCGATAAACTCCTTATCCATCGATTCTGCGCTGAGGAGCTGTTTAAATCGTAATCCGCCAGCTGGATATTCGTAAAAATATAGACTCCTAAGGAACGGACTGCATCCAGCTCTGTTTTCGGTAAAGCTGGTACAAATAAATTTCTCTCCACTTTGTCACCTTCTTCTTTATTCTATATTCGTATATTGAATATATTAATATAATGTATATCCTTCGTCAATCAGCTTTCGATTATATGATTGGATAACAGTTATTTAAAATGCGGCTCTATTAAGCGCCAGTTTATAAAAATGAAATGTATTTTTTGAATGAATTGTGAATAAATACACAAATTCATTTATTTGTAACATGTGAAATCAATCACAAATATAGGGTTTTATATTACAATTAAAGTAACTAAAGGGAGGGGTTTTCATGAAAAAGAAAGATGCTATTGCACTTATTGCAGCTTTTTTAGTTCTTCTTATTATTTTAATTCTGCCTAATCCTGATTCATTGCCTCTAGTTGGACAGCGAGCGCTTGCTGTCTTAGCATTTGCGGTTGTTTTATGGGTTACGGAAGCAGTTTCCTATCCTGTCAGTGCGGTAATGATAGTCAGTCTGCTGGCCGTTCTTATCGGAATCTCCCCTGCTATCGAAGATCCAGGTACGATATATGGAACAAGTCAGGGGTTAAGCATGGCCGTAGAAGGATTCAGTTCTTCCGCTGTGCTGCTTGTTGGAGGAGCGCTTGTTTTGGCTACTGCTATGGAGATTACAGGTCTTCATAAACGCATCGCATTGTATATTATGTCAAAGGTTGGAACAAAGCCTGGAGCACTTGTGATCGGAACCATTATTGTCAGCTTTGTACTGGCGCTGTTTGTACCAAGTGCCACCGCGCGTGCAGGTACGCTTGTCCCTATCCTATTAGGAATTGTAGCTGCATTTGGATTGGCAAAGCAAAGTAAGCTTGCAGCATTATTAATGATTACCGCCGTACAATCTATTTCTATATGGAACGTCGGAATAAAAACAGCGGCCGCACAGAACATGGTTGCTTTAGGTTTTATGGAATCTGCTTTTGGTATAGATGTGACATGGGGTGAATGGTTTCTCTACGCTGCTCCTTGGGCATTTATCATGTCTATCGTACTTTATATTGTTATGGTTAAACTAATTAAACCAAATATGTCGGAAATAAAGGAAGGAGTAAGCATAACGAACCAGCTGAAGGAGCTCGGGAAAATCAGTGGAAAAGAATGGCGCTTAATCATTATCGCCGGCTTGTTATTATTATTCTGGTCGACGGAAGGTGTTTTGCATCCCTTAGATTCTACTACAGTTACCATTGTTGCAGTTGCCATCATGCTGACACCTGTTATCGGTATCTTTTCCTGGAAAGAAGTGCAAAGAAAAGTACCTTGGGGCACATTAATTGTATTCGCAACAGGAATTTCATTAGGGATTGTTCTGTTAGCAACAGAGGGAGCAACCTGGCTTTCTTCTAATTCCTTTGAAATACTCGGGGTGTCTTCCCTGCCTCTGGTTGCGATGATTGCCGTACTTGCTTTATTTAATATTTTGATTCACTTGGGCTTTGCAAGTGCCACCAGTCTGGCATCTGCTTTTATTCCAATCGTTATTGCTCTGGTCGGATCAATGGAGCCAGCAGCCTTTAATGGTCCAGGTCTTGTCTTGATTATGCAATTTGTGATCAGTTTTGGCTTCCTATTGCCGGTCAGCGCTCCGCAAAATATGCTCGCTTATGGCACAGGTACATTTACTTTAAAACAATTTATCAAATCCGGTGTGCCGCTTACTGTGATTGGGTATTTGCTTATTATTCTGTTTAGTGCAACCTATTGGCAGTGGGTTGGATTGTTATAACGAGCTGAAAAAACGATATGGAAGCTGAATTATGTATGCTTCCATATCGCTTTTCTTTTTTCAGTAACTCAACTTTCGCACCTAAGAATAAGCAAATATATTTTGCTATTCCAAGATGAACGTGTTCTTCATTATCATACTTGCATTTTGGTTAAATATCCGGCCTTTTTGGAATTGGTGATGGTGCATAGCTCCTGCAACCAACCACTCCGCTTTCCGACGTACAAATGTTTTCGATGGGACGAGTAATCGCAACCCCAGGACGTTGCGGTCCTAGTCTGCCATGGGGGCGGCTTCAGCTAACTTGATAAGAAAACCGCTTTTCAAGTGGATCTTCAGCTCGCCCTGCGATGCACAAATGTTTTTGATGGGGCGAGTAATCGCAGTCCCAGGACGTGCAAGTGCAGGCGTTGTGACAACGCCTGCACTAGTACGTCCTGTACGTCGGAAAGCAAAATGGTCCGCCGCAGCGGTGCTTTACACTTCATCTTTTATTCTTGGTCAAGGGTGTTTCAACCCCTGTTTCTATAGAAATGAAGTTACTTTTTAATGTGCGAAAGTTGAGTCAATAAAATATAATATTGATAATAGTAAAAGCTGTATTCACTATAACTTGAATAGACTGTCAACATATACTTCAAGTGCCTTCATCCCAAAATTTCTCGCCCGCTATGCTATAATGACTTATGTAGTAAAGAAAAAGAAGGGGATTTTTGTTTTGATTGTTTTATGTACGATGTTAGTGATTGGATTGTTGCTTGGTTTTGTCGGGGCTGGCGGTTCCGGATTTATTATTGCTATATTGACGGAAGTTTTTGGTATTCCTATCCACACAGCGCTTGGAACATCTCTGGCTGCAATGGTCTTCACATCCTTATCGGGCACACTCAGTCACCTGCGGGAAAGAAATACCATGGTAAAAATCGGGCTGGCAACTGGGCTATTTGGCGCAGTTGGAGCTTTTTTTGGTTCCAGGCTGGCAAGCTTTATCCCGGAAAGTGAATTGAAATTTTTTACTGCCGGAATGCTCATTGTATCAGCCATATTGCTGTGGATTCGTGTAACAGCAGGATTTGGCAAGTTTGCCACACAAAAATTTGCTGAGAAAAACCGTTCCTCGAAAAGCAGATTTTGGATGACAGCTGCTGGGATCGGCATCATTACCGGCTTACTATCAGGTGCATTCGGGATTGGCTCAACGCCGTTTATCCAAATCGGGTTGCTAGTATTCTTTGGTTTGTCGATTCAGCTATCTGCAGGCACGACGATGCTTGTTATTATACCAATCGCACTGGTAGGCGGTATCGGTTATTATTCTGTCGGTTTTCTCGATTTGAAATTATTTGCAGAAGTAGTTATCGGAACAATTATAGGTTCTTATATCGGCGCGAAATTCACCACTCGTCTGAATCCAATGATATTAAAAATTGCAATGGTTGCTGTGCCGTTAATCGGCGGGATTATTTTATTGATTTAGATTCCTGTCCATTCGGAGAAAAGCCAGAAAGTGAAAGAAAAGATTACCCTATCAAAAAGGCGACAGCTCTTACTGCCTTTTTAATAGGATAATAGCTTTTAATCTCCCTTACTATACGCCCCGCTTATTTCCCCATACTAATGCATGTACCTGCGGAAGAACACGAACACGATTCAGCACTGTGGATGCCACTACCTGATCAATTAACCATTCATATTTATTTAATAAATGCCGGGATAATTGCTGTGGTTCGATTTCCTCTAAATCATCATTTCCAACTTGCAGAAAAAAAGCCAGTTTTGGATAGCGCTGATGCACTTTTTCTGCATAACGAAGGTCCTCTTTATCAAAAATTACTACCTTTAAGCTGGCATGCGCTAATCGATCATTGATTTCCAATTGATGGATGATATCATCTAGCGTCTCCCAGTTTGTTTTCATCTTAGAGCTTGGCGGTTTAGGAGAAATGGTCAGATCATCAATTTTTACAAACCAGTCCTGGTAGCGGCTTCCCTGTGTTTCCAGTGCAACCTCAATAGACTTTTCCTGAAGCAAATCAATCAGATTATCAATAGCAGATAACAAAGCCGGATTCCCTCCTGAAATCGTCACATGATCAAAGCAGCTTCCTCCTACTTCTTGCAGCCGCTGCCAAATGTCTTCACTCGTCATCTGAACAATATCTTCTTTGGCGCTTCCGTCCCATGTAAATGCGGAATCGCACCAGGCACATCGGTAATCGCATCCAGCAGTTCGGACGAACATGGTTTTTCTTCCGACTACCATTCCTTCACCTTGAATTGTAGGGCCGAATATTTCTAAGACCGGTATTTTACGCATGATTCATCCACTCCCGTCTTGCTTCCGCATAGCTTGTCGGTGTTTCAAATAACCGAACAAATTCCACCTGGCATTGGTTAGGGAGTTCCTGAATTGCCGCTTCCATTTGTTCAAAAATCCAGACGACCATATTCTCAGCAGTTGTGTTCATTTTGGGCAATGTTTCATTTAAATAACGGTGATCTAAAAATGTTTCAATCTTGTTCTTCCAAATCTCTTTTATATCACCAAAATCAATTACGAAACCCACCTTATCTACAAAACCGCTGATACCGAATACAACCTGATACGTATGTCCATGCAGATTCTTACACTTCCCCTCATAACAATGAAGATGGTGCGCTGCATCGAAGGAAAACTCTTTACTTACCATCACGCGTTTTTGGTGATAGGCCAATTCTTCTCTATGAATATCTTTATCCAGCTTTTGCAGCTCTTCGACAATACGAAACCCGAACATTACTGATTCATCTCCTGTCTTCTAACTAAGTATTGGTCTAATCCACGCTGGCGTAATTGACATGCAGGACATTCTCCGCATCCTGCTCCTCTAACCCCGTTATAACAGGTCAACGTCCGTTCTCTGACATAATCAAAGGCTTGCAGTTCATCCGCTAATTCCCATGTTTCTGCCTTATCCAGCCACATTAATGGCGTATGAATCACAAAATCTTCATCCATGGATAGATTTAAGGTGACATTTAATGATTTGGTAAAGATATCCCGGCAATCCGGATATCCGCTGAAATCTGTTTCACAAACTCCCGTAATAATATGCTTGGCATCAATTTGCTTGGCTAGAATGGTTGCAAAAGAAAGGAACAGTAAATTTCTTCCCGGAACAAACGTATTCGGTATGCCGCCATCCTCTGCATTCTCTACTTCAATGTCCTCCCTGGTCAGCGCATTGGGCGCTAATTGATTCAGTAAAGACATGTCTAAAATATGATGTCTCAATCCCTGATCTCCAGCGATTTCCTTTGCCACCTCAATTTCTAAGCTGTGGCGCTGATTGTAGTCGAAGGTGACTAACTCTACATGCTCAAACTTTTCTAATGCCCAAAATAAACAGGTGGTGCTATCCTGACCACCGCTGAATACAACAACTGCTCGATTATTTTTTTCCATAAAAAAATCCCCTTTCCAATTTGAAAAAGAGAATTCTAAACACCCGAAAAATGCAAAAAACCATACCTAAGGCGCGGTATGGGTATCCTTAGTTTTTTATAGAGGGTGTTAGCTAGAACCTCTTCTACTTTGTATCGTAGATTTTATTCAATTTCTTTTACAATTGGCAGTATAACATATATTTCCTGATGATGTTATCCTGATTTCTTTTTTCAAACATGAAATTACGTTTCATCAACCAGTTTGGCTTTGCAGTGTTTGCTTTTTCTCTCTTTTTAATATTACAAAAGCTCCCTTTATTCGTTTCATTATCCACGATAAAGGGAGCATCATTACAGATTACTGCATGAAATTCTGCTTTCAGCTGCTATTGTATATTTTACTTTTTCTCACGAATCCCCATAAGCGTGTTTGCCCCTGCTGGCCAGTTTTCTTTTGCCAGTCTTGGAAATTGATTAATCCGTACATCAACAGATTCCGGAAACGGCGCAGGGCGTCCAGATGACTGATCTATCCCCATCACCATCTGTTCACTGGTTGCCACAGTATCATTTTCTTTGTTTTTCATTTCAAACCAAAGATGCACACGCTTTGCATCCCGGTTCAACACAGTGACCTTTGTAAGCAGCTCCTCGTTTTCATGCGCCTCTTTTACATATTTAATATGCGCTTCCAGCGTAAAAATGGTATAAGCACTTGCTTTTCGTCCTTCTTCATCCAGACCGATCACATCCATGAAAGCATCGAGGCTATAACTGAAAATCAATGCGTAGTATGCATCGTTCAGATGTCCGTTATAGTCTACCCACGCACGTAACACATTGCCCTTCCATACTTGTTTACTTTCTGTCATAGGAGATCAGCCTTTCTGCCGGCCAGAAGCCTTCTTCCTCTAAAAGCCCCATTAATTTAATCAAGAAACGGTCCCGGCGATGTTCAAGGTCATCGATAGAAATCTCTCCGCTTTGTTCAGCAGTCCCTGAAATCACTTTTTCACTTAATTCTTCCGTCAGTTCAGGTGCCACTAAACGGGTCCAAGGCAGCTTCAATGCAGGGCCGAATTGTTCAAGCATGTGCCGCATCCCGTCCTTACCGCCTGCTAAATGAAGCGTTAGAAATGGTCCCATCAGTGCCCAGCGAAGACCAGGGCCGTAGACAATGGCTTTATCTACCTCTTCCGTTGTCGCTACGCCATCATTGACAATATGAAGCCCTTCACGCCAAATTGCTTCCATAAGCCGGTCGCCAATGTGGCCGTCAATTTCACCTTTCATCACAAGCGGCTTCATATGCATGCTTTCATAAAGCTCCTCTGCCTTTTCCATATAACTGCGCTCTGTCTGCTTTCCTCCTGCGATTTCCACCAATGGAATTAAGTAAACGGGGTTAAATGGATGGGCAACAATGATTCGTTCTGGGTGATGCACACAATCTTCCTGCAGGACAGAAGGCATGTATCCAGAAGTACTTGAAGCGATAATCGCTGTCGGTTTAGCAGCAGCATCCACCTGCGCTAATACCTTTTTCTTCAAGGCTTCCTGCTCTGGAACATTTTCCTGTATCAAATCGGCTTCTTTTACAGCTTCCTCCAGCTCGTTGTAGAAGGTCAGATTCTCCTTTGCAGCTTCGTTGCTTATTCCGTATTCTTCTAATGTTGTCCAAATAGCATCTATCATTTTTTCTGTTTTTTCTTTTGCATCAGGAGCCGGATCAAAAGCATTGACCTTATGACCATTTGCTAAAAAGCGTGCAATCCAGCCATTGCCAATCACGCCGGTTCCTAAAACTGCCATTGTTTTTTGCGCCATATTTCACCTCTTAGGAATTAAATTTTTTAAGATTTAAATGTTCTCTTGCCTCTGCAGCCGTCATCGGCTCCAGCTTGACACTATTTAAAATGCTGACAGCTTGATCAACCAGCTGTTCATTTGTACCAAGTACACCTTTTTCTAAATATAAGTTATCTTCTAAACCGACCCGGACATTCCCGCCGAGTAAAGCAGCCTGTGCCACAATCGGCAGCTGCATACGGCCAATACCAAAGGCTGACCAATGCGCGCCATCAACCACTCTTCTTTTCATATATTCGATTGTTTCTGCATCCGCATCAGCGCCCCATGGAATACCAAGACAAAATTGATACATTGGTGTTCCTTCTACTAGTCCTTCAGAAATTAATTGGTTAGCAAGACGGATATGTCCTGTATCAAATACTTCCATTTCGGGTTTTACGCCGCTTTCTTTAATCAGCTTTGCGTGCTCCCGAAGCCAGTCTTCCGGCCCTAAATAAACTTGATTGCCAAAGTTTAAACTGCCGCAATCCAAGGTGGTGAGTTCCGGAAGCAATTCCCCGACCGGTTCATGACGCTCTTTTGGTGTCTGAATATCAGTCCCTTCTCCTCCACAAGTTGGATTTTCTAGATTTGGAACAAAGTCGCCGCCCCCGCCAGCCGTAATATTAATAATCACATCTGTATCGGATTCACGGATTCGTTCCACGGTTTCTCTAAAAAGGGCCACATCGTGACTGAGTTTCCCTGTCTTGGGATCACGAACATGGATATGTGCAATTGCAGCACCTGCTTTTGCTGATTCAATAGCAGATTCCGCAATTTCTTTTGGCGTAATTGGAACATGTCTGCTTTTCTCTGTTGTATCACCTGCACCAGTCAGTGCTGCAGTGATGATTCGTTTATTCTTCATTTTTTGCTTCCTCCTTTTTGGTTGGGGTGACAATAGGAACATGGTTAAAAATCTCGCCACTTTCAAAAAACGCAACAAGATTATTTATCCAATTATAATAGGCATTCCATTCATCCAGCTCCTGCTGTAATCTCTCCATTCGAACTTTTACTTCTTCTGAGGAATCCTCTGTCAAAAAAGTTTCTAAATGACGAATTTGTTCTCTGAGACGGCGTTCTAAACTCGTATTACGTTTTACAACCTCTGACCAGTTACTTGTAAATAAGGATATAAATGTTTGTGCATAATCGCGTTCTACATTGTAATGATCTTTGCGGCTGCCTTTCACGTATTCTTTCTCAGCGATATTAAATGAGATCATCTGTCGCATGACCTGACTCATTCTTGTTTTACTCATTCCAGTTTCTTCAGCCAGTGAATCTAATGTCATTGCCTCGCGATTCATATAGATAATGCCAAGCAGCCGTCCGACTGTCGAGGATACGCCGAACGTTTCCATGTTATCTGCGATTCGATCTGTGAGCAGTTCTTCGCAGGATTTGATTTCTTGAAGCAATTGATTATTTGAAAATGATTCCATCGTCAAGCTCCCCTTTAACTTGTATATGTGTCACTGTAACACGGATTAAATAAAATTGGAAAAATCAAGTTTGATAGTAAATGAGCGTAAAAGTAAGCAATTCTAAGATAAACTGCACTGTATACTTTGTAAAGTTTAAATTGCACAGATTTTACGGTTTAAATCGCTTTTTTCGGATTTTCATTTTTACCTGTCTGTTTATTATACTGAGTAAGTCTAAATTTTAGTTTTACGGAATAAGCAATGGAGGTGCTTGTAGTGCTTGAATTTAAAGAAGTAACTAAAAAATTCGAAGGAAATAATACTCCTTCCGTTCATAAACTGAACCTGAAAGTAGAACGAGGAGAATTTGTTGTTTTTATCGGCCCAAGCGGGTGCGGGAAAACAACTACGATGAAAATGATTAACCGGTTAATTGAACCTTCCGGGGGAGAAATTCTTGTAGACGGCGTGAATGTCCTCAAGCAGGATGCTGTCCAATTACGTCGATCCATTGGATATGTTATTCAGCAAATTGGTCTTATGCCCCATATGACTGTGGGAGAAAACATCTCTCTTGTGGGATCGCTTTTAAAATGGAATAAGGAGAAACAGAAAGAACGGGCAAAAGAACTTATTTCACTGGTTGACCTGCCAGAGGATTATTTAGATCGTTACCCACATGAGTTAAGCGGAGGACAGCAGCAGCGAATCGGGGTACTGAGAGCGTTAGCTACGAATCCCCCATTGATTTTAATGGACGAACCATTTGGGGCGCTTGATCCAATCACTCGTGACAGCTTACAAGAGGAGTTTAAAAAACTTCAAAAGGAAATGGATAAAACGATTGTTTTTGTTACCCATGATATGGATGAAGCGATAAAACTTGCTGATAAAATCGTGATTATGAATCAAGGAGAAATCGTTCAAGTCGGCACACCAGATGATATTCTTCGCCATCCGGCCAATGAGTTTGTAGAAGACTTTATCGGAAAAGACCGGTTATTAGAAAGCCGCCCGGAAGTAACACGCGTTGAACAAATTATGAATCCAAACCCGATTACGATTGAAGAAGAAAGCAGCTTAAAAGAAGCTATTCAAAAAATGCATGCCAATCGTGTCGACTCCTTGTTAGTAGTTGATGGAGCTGGAATTTTAAAAGGATACATTGATATTGAAATGGTCGACTCCAATTATAAAAAGAAAAGCTATGTTCATGAAGCGATGGATACAGCAAAATATGCCGTGGATAAAAACAGCCTGCTCCGGGATACAATGCATCGTATGCTTCGTCGTGGCAGCAGTTACGTACCCGTTGTAACAGATAATAATAAATTAGCAGGAATCGTAACAAGGGCGACCCTTGCCGATATGGTTTTTAACACTATTTGGGGCGATGAAACAGAAGATATTACTGCTATAGAATAAAAAGGAGGCAAAAAATAATGCAAGCTATTAGAGATACACTTGCATCCTATGGATGGGAGCTGCTCGAAAAAACAGGAGAACATATGTACATTTCTATCGCTGCGATTGTTTTAGGTATTCTGGTTGCGGTCCCCTTGGGAATTTTACTCACTCGCATACCGAATAAAACAGCGGATCGGTTTATCTCGTTTGTCGGGATATTACAAACTGTTCCAAGTTTAGCTATTTTAGCTTTTTTGATGCCTTTCTTAGGCGTAGGTGTTGTACCTGCGATTATTGCTTTATTTATTTATTCCGTACTTCCCATACTTAGAAATACGTATACCGGCATCATGGAAGTAAATACAAGTTTAAAAGAAGCGGGTAAAGGCATGGGAATGAACACCTTTGAAGTTATCCGAAAAGTTGAGCTCCCTCTTGCTTTGCCTGTTATTATGTCAGGCATACGGTTCGCAACCGTTTATTTAATCGGCTGGGCAACACTGGCAGCATTTATTGGCGGCGGCGGTTTAGGTGATCTTATTTTCGATGGTCTGAATCTATATCAGCCTGAGCTTATTGTTTTAGGTACTGTGCCGGCAACGATTTTGGCTTTACTTGCCAGCGGATTATTATCGCTTCTTGAAAAAGGATTAACACCTAAAGCCTTAAGGAAAACTGTTTAAAAAGGAAGGATTATAAATGAAGAAATTATTGCTGATTCCCCTTCTTTCGGCGCTGCTCCTTTCAGGATGTGCCCTGCCAGGTCTCAGTGGGCCTTCAGAAAGTACGGTTCGAATTGCAACCTTAGATACGGTAGAATCCGAAATTTGGGGTAATATACTGTCTCAGATGATTGAGCATTATACAGATTTAGATACGGAGTTAGTAACGAATTTAGGATCAACGATGGTCCTTCATCAAGCAATGATGCAGGAGGAAGTAGATATGACTGCTACCAGATATACCGGCACAGATATTGCCGGCGTCTTAAATTACGAAGATATTACTGACCCTGAGGAAGCGATGGAAATCGTACAGCGGGAATTTGATGAAAAATTTGACCAGACATGGGGCGACTCTTACGGTTTCGAAAACAGCTATACGATTTCCATTACACAAGAATTTGCAGATGAAGAAAACATTACACATGTGGATGATCTGGAGCCTTTTGCCGATGACATGAATTTTGGTGTAGATAATGCCTGGGTCAACCGTTCAGGTGACGGGTACGAGGCTTTTACAGAAACACACTTTGCTTTCGGCAATGTCTATCCAATGGCAATAGGCTTAGTATATGAAGCTGCTGCTTCCGGTAATATGGACGCGGTTCTTGGTTATTCTTCAGACGGAAGAATTGCGGCGTATGATTTAAAAGTATTGGAGGATGACTTCTTCCCTCCTTACGATGCTTCTCCTGTAGCGAGAAATGAAATCTTGGAGGAAAATCCGGAAATCAAAGAAGTCATGCAAAAGCTTAGAGATACCGTAACAACAGAGGATATGCAGGAAATGAACTATCAAGGTGACGTGGAATTAGTCAGTCCTGCCACCATTGCCCGCGAGTTTCTGGAAGAAAACAACTACTTTAAAGATAAGGAGGGCATGTAATGAGTGTCTGGGAGCAATTGATAACCTATGTATCTCAAAATGGTTCTTATATTTGGACAGAATTTTACCGTCACTTCTTAATGGCCGCTTATGGCGTGTTGTTTGCTTCCATCGTCTCCATCCCTATTGGTGTGCTTATTGCCAGATATGGAAAATTAAGTGGGTGGGTACTCACACTTGGAAGTATTATTCAAACTATTCCTGTATTAGGTTTTATGGCCATCACCATGGTTGCGATGGGATTAGGAACAACAACCGTCGTAACAACTGTGTTTTTCTATTCCCTATTACCAATTATTCAAAATACCTATGTAGGGATAACCGGGGTTAATCAAACGGTGAAGGAAGCTGCCTACGCTTCAGGAATGACACGGTTCCAGCTGCTGATGAAAGTAGAATTACCCCTTGCTATCAGTGTCATGATGGCTGGAATTCGTACAGCACTTGTTGTTGGGATTGGCGTTGTAGCAATTGGAACGTTTGTCGGCGCCGGAGGACTTGGTGCTATTATTGTGCGCGGAACAAACGCTACCGATGGAACAGCGATTATTTTAGCAGGTGCTGTTCCTACAGCCTTGATGGCAATTGCAGCAGATTTAATTATGGGTAAGATTGAAAGAATGCTGAACCCAGTGAAGTAAAATAAATAATAGAAATCATTATACATGTGTGTTCAAACATCCCGGCTTGTTACCAGAATTAACATAAACAAGCCGGGATGTTTACGTTTTATAAATGGCTTTATGCAACTTTTCTGGACTAGTCCCCTATCCAGCAGGATTTCTTTTTTAAATCATTGAATTAATCTGAAAAATCTTTATAATAAGGATAATACATATTATCCTTATAGCAGGATATATTTACAACGGATTTTCCATTTTAACGATTGAAAGGAGTAAAGCTATGAAACAAGTAATACAAGCATTAGGTACAAAATTAGCGCACGATCAAATCTCTGACAATGATACGGTGAGAGAGCTACATAGCAAAGACGAAACCTATCAACAGACAAGTCTTCCGGATATCGTTGTTTTCCCAAAATCAACTGAGGATGTTACGCATATTATGGAGATTGCCCAAGAATACCAAACGCCGGTAACGCCATTTGGAGTTGGGACGAGTTTAGAAGGACATGTCATCCCTTATAAAAATGGTATTACCATAGACTTTTCATTAATGAATCAGATTCTGGAAATAAAAGAAGGTGATTTACTTGTCAGGGTCCAGCCGGGTGTAACAAGAGAGCAGCTGAATAAAGAATTAAAGAAATATGGTCTCTTTTTCACCGTTGATCCTGGCGCAAACGCAACGCTTGGCGGGATGGCAGCAACCAATGCCAGCGGTACCACAACCGTAAAATACGGCGTCATGCGTGATCAGGTTCGAGATATGGAGGTGGTTCTTGCGGATGGGAGTGTAATTCATACAGGGAATTTGGCTGCAAAGTCTGCTTCCGGCTATCATTTGAACGGTCTTTTCATTGGTTCTGAAGGAACACTTGGCTGCTTTACCGAACTGACGCTTCAGGTATATGGCATACCAGAACATATTGTTGCTGCGCGGGCAACGTTTCCGAGTCTGACGAATGCCATCGAAGCGGTAACTTCTATTTTGCACGCAGGCATCCCTATCGCCAGAGTGGAGTTTGTAGATGAAGCCTCAGTGGAACAAATCAATAAATTCAGTGAAACCAATTATCCTGTTAAGCCGACGCTTTTCCTGGAATTTCACGGAAATGAATCTGGTTTACAAGAAGACCTTGCATTTTCTAAGGAAATTATGCAAGATCACGGCTGTGACCATTTTAATTCGGAAACAGACAATGCCGCCCGTAACCGTTTATGGGATGCAAGGCACAATTTGGCATACGCTTATATTCATGATTATGTCGGTAAAAAAATGATGCTGACAGACGTTGCTGTTCCCATTTCAGAATTAGCAAATTCCGTTATCTATGCCGGAGAAGAATTAAAAAAACTAGCTATTCCAGGAGGGATATTAGGGCATGTCGGTGACGGAAACTTCCATTCATTGATTATGATTGATATGGAGAATGAAGAAGAAGTTAAAAAAGCAAAACAATTTAATGAAAAAGTCGTTCAGTATGCGCTGGAGCGAGGCGGAACCTGTACAGGTGAGCATGGTGTCGGCGTTGGAAAGAAACCTTATCAACGCGTGGAGCATGGAGCAGCTCTCGACGTTATGACAAATATTAAAAAAGCGTTAGATCCAAATAATATCTTAAATCCTACTAAAATAGTAGATATCGATAACGAGGATAAGCTATGAAAACATTAGAGAAGATAAGCGCATTAGCCGGTAAATATTTTGCAGTACTTGTCATTATAGCAGCTGTTATTTCGTTTATCTTCCCTTTCGCCTTCCTTGTTTTTGGAAGCTTTATTACACTCTTGCTTGGCGTGGTTATGTTTGGTATGGGGCTGACATTAAAGCCTGTTGATTTCAAATTAATTGTTACAAAACCATTGCCGGTAATTATCGGCATAGCGGCACAATATACAATTATGCCCCTTGTTGCTTTTGGTATCGCTTATTTATTAAGGCTGCCCCCAGAGCTTGCAGCCGGACTTGTTTTATTAGGCTCTGTCCCAGGAGGCACCGCATCCAATGTGATGGTTTATTTAGCAAGAGGAAACGTTGCCCTGTCAGTTGCGATGACTTCCTTTTCAACGATGCTGGCTCCAATTATGACACCATTACTGCTTTATTTATTAGCCGGTCAATGGCTGCCCGTTAATCCGGTAGCCATGTTTTTGTCCATTATCCAAGTTATTATTATCCCTATTATTCTTGGTTTCTTGGTACAGCGTTTCTTCCCTGTTGCCGTAGAAAAAAGTATTGCCGTTGTTCCGTTAATATCCGTTACAGCCATTTTGATTATCGTAACAGCAGTAACAGCTGCCAATGCTGCCAATGTTGCTTCTGCAGGAGCACTTGTATTTGCTGCAGTGTTCTTACACAATAGCTTCGGATTATTTTTAGGTTATTTTACTGCCCGTTTGATAGGACTTAACGAAAATGATCGGAGAGCCATTTCCATCGAAGTGGGCATGCAAAATTCAGGGCTCGGCGTTTCCTTGGCAACAACGCATTTCAGTCCGCTTGCGGCCTTACCAAGTGTCTGGGGTGCGATTTGGCATAATATTTCCGGGCCGATTATCGCAACCATTTGGGCAAATAAATCACCCGATAAAAGAGATGTGAAATTAAAAAAAGCAAATTGAGGTCAATTCTACCATAAAAAAATCCAGGCTGAAATTTCGGCTTGGATTTTTTACGGTGTTACCTGCTATAGATAGACACTTAACCAGTCTTTGTTTGACGTACAACCCCAAATATACCCGCAATCATATAAAAGAAAGCCCCGATAAATACGCCGCCATAGGTGATAAGTAACGTAGCCGCTGCAAAAATAAGCAGTATAATGCCAGCAGCTTTTGATTTCTTATCCCCTTTAAACCATATAATGGCAAGGATGCAAATGATAATTGCTATCCCCATAATGCCGAAACCGATGGTAAATGCTTCTAATAATCCGCCCAAATGATTTGAATCTCCATATGCCTTATCGATGGTTTCCATGTACAATCCGATTGATAATATATAAGATAACCCGCCAAGGAGGCTTAGGCTTATTTCAATGGATCTCTTCATATACCGGTCTCCTGTTCTTTTTTATTTCAATTCAATCAAATGATAGAAAAACATCCTTTCTATGTGTATGTGCATCACAAAGAAAGGATGTTTCTATTATTTATACTCAGAAGCTTCCTAAAAAGGCTTATCCTCTTCCATCATTTGAATAAATTGATTCATCCCATGTAATTCTTCGGTTTTTACTAAAGGAAGAGACAATTTATCAAACAACGGTTCCGCATGTGTTGCAAAGAAATCATCAAACATATGGACCGCTTGCGGCAAGGCTTCTATTTTTTCGAAAAGCTGAAATATTTTTTCTTGGATACCTTCTGAGTAATAAATCGAGTCTACTAAATCATAATGTAATACCGCTCCCGTTTGTCGATCCAGAAGTACAAGGATATATGGAAGAAATGGCCGGGATTCAGGTGTCCTCTGTACCGGCTCTCCTGCTTGGATGAATGCCAGCTCCGCCTCCACGCCATTGATTTTATCTATTTTATTCCTCATCCGTTTCCATTCTATTTCTGACATATCCAATTCTAAATCAGGGTCTTGGACAGCCTTTTCAACCAGATCAAATGTTGACAAAATGATTTGTTCGCCTTCTTTATTTAAAGCGAGTATTTTGCCGCTATCAAAGCTCGGAGTTATTTTAGACAGATTATCCGTACGTGAAAGGAATGATTCCAGTTTAGACATCACTTCTGTGAAAATCAAACTTTCTTCTTGATTAAAACTCCATGGGACGGTATCCGGAATCATGCTGGTAAATGAAGGCCATTGATTTTTCCCGCGATACTTTCTGTTGAGACTTTTAATTAAATCATATTCGTCCTCATTCAATTCCTCTCTGCTATTAAAATTAACTGTAAGAGAATACTGCATGAAAACAACTGCTAAATTATCATCAAATGGATCGTCATCCAGCAGATCCAGATAAGATAATAACCCTCTGCTACCCAGAAAACCGGAAACGCCATAACTTTCTCCTGCATTCCCCATGATGGAACAATAGACATAATCATTTACCCTATCCGACCAGACTGCAATAAATTGATTATCTTGAATTTCAAGCCATGGTTGTTTTTCTTTCACTTGATCAGCTGCATCAAATAATTGATTCCATTCCGATTCATCCGGCTCTATTTCCTCAGCGCCTTCTTCACCAAGAAGCCAGTCTTCGTAAAACACACTTAATTGATGATTGATGTATTCTACAAGTTCCTCATTGTCGGAAAACGTATACGTATTCTCGAAACCTTTTTCCAAAGGCTGGTTCCCTTCTGCCGCAAGACAGAATGGTAATGGCAGATCCATCGGCAGCTCCACTTTTTGTTCCAAAATAATCTCATGCTGCCAATCCAGATTCAAATCATAAATATAGGTCAGCTTATCACCGGGATTTTTCAAGAAATCCGTTAAGATCGCCGTTTTTTCATCAACGGCCCCTGTCTGTTCAAGTAGATCTCCTGCTTGTGGCACAATCGAGGTACCTTTCTGTGAAAAAAAGTGCAAATGTTCGTCAGACCACGCAAATGCAGTCTGCAGGAATAGATGCAATTCTTCAAAAGTACTCTGTTCCGATACGATTAGTGTTCGCTGTTTCGCGGGGTTCACATCTTTTACTTGAATATTTAATTGAAGAACCAAGAAAATACACCCTCTCTCTATTTTCATTTTGTCTGTTCATTTTCTATTATAGCTTTCACATTTAACTTAAGCTTTCATAGTAAAAAAATGCAACTATTTTTATGCGTACATCTGCCAGATAATCAGCCAAATAATAAACAGAATACTGCTGAAACCCGTTAGCAGATAGCCGGTCTTTTGCATTTTGGACAACGGAGCTTTTTTCCTGACCAAAATCATCATTACAACAGCGATAATACTGGTCGCGGTAAAGAGATAATTCCCTATAAAGTGTGGCAGCAGCTCGGAATAGGTGCGCATCGGGTTAGATAGCATACGGATAATCAGAACCGCTATATTCACTGCCAGTAAAGTTCCAGATAGCATTAATAACCAATTCCACTTTGCAATTGGCGCTTTTTTTCGTTTTCGTCTCCTTCGAAAAAATGCCAGCACCATTAACACAAAAGGAGAAATTAAAAAATAAACCATGCACCAAATAAACAGTCCTAAGCTAATGAGCAGAGAAGGAGTATTTTTGTCCATAGGAAGATAATCCGCATAAGCAGTTGAAATCTGTTCGGACATCCCATCATTTACATGAAAGTACATGACATTACTTGGTATAAATACGTCATCTCCGCTTTTTAATTTATAAACATAAGGACTTGTTTGTACATAAGTTGCTTTGAACCCTGCTAAATCCAATTCAATTTCATTGTCATCCATTGGCTTAACATCGAGTGGTGCAAGATATGCGTAAAGATTCATAAAACCATTAAACGTACGGCGTGCCGATAAATAAGATCCTTCTACTTCAGCAGCCGGCGGGAGGTTTTCTCGAACTGTTTGATCCCCTCTGCCCACTAATTCATCTGTCAGACCAAATAAAAGATCGATTTCATCTGCTTGATTAGTTAAGATGACAATCGCAAAATTATCTTCAGGAACAATTTGCATATTACTGGAGTAAGCGACCGTATTACCGGAATGGGTCAATCCTCTGTATTCGCCATCATATTCCCAAAAACCGTGAGCAAGTCCGGGAACTCCTTCTTCTGGAGCATAGCTTGTTGTAAGTAATTTTTGAAGTGTCTGGTCTTCTTGGAATAAAGAAGTCTTTTCTGGTTCAGACGGCATCAAAGCCTGTGCGAACTTTGCTAAATCGGCTGCTGTTCCATTTATTCCCCCGCTGGGATACATAGAAATATAAAAAGACTGTGATTCCATAAAATCACCATTCTCTCCAGGAAAATAACCTATCCCTTTATGACGCGTAATTTCCTGATTATCTTCTACAGGTAAATGCATGGTGGAATGATTCATTTCCAATTCATCAAAAATATGCTCATTCACATAATCATAAAACGGCTGTCCGGTAATCTCTTCAATAATATAAGCTGCTAAAGAAGTTGAGTAATTGGAATAAGCAACAACTTCTCCAGGCTTATAAACCTGTTCCGGCTCTGCTAATTTTAAGGATTCTTCCAAGTCAACCAACTGCTCCGGAGATTCAAACAGCAAATCAAAAATATATTCTTCAAAGCCTGCATTATGATGCATTAAATTCAAGATGGTAATGGGGTCATCGTAATTTAATTTGGTCAAAAATTCCTCCGGCAAATAAGTTCGTATATCCTCCTCTAAATCCAGTTCTCCCTGTTCAGCAAGCTGCATCGCAGAGACCCATACAAATAATTTTGTAATCGATCCCCATTCGAGAACAGTTGTATCCGGATTCATTGGAATTTGATTTTCTACGTCGGCATACCCATATCCTTTAGATAGAACAATTTGATTGTCTTTAATAGCAATGATTGCCGCTCCTGCTACAGTGCTACCTATGTATTCTTCAGCATATTCGTCAACGAACTGCTCCAGTTCTTCTATTGGAATACCAGATGGCGTTGTATTTTCTGCCGCTGAAAAAGTATAGGGAAAACATAAGCTGAAAAAAACTATGTGAAGAAAAATACTGATTCTTTTTATCATCTTGCTACCCTTCTCTCTTTTTGGTTAAATAAGCTTCTAAATAAACTGGCCAATTATTTTGAAATAACGTTCACATTACAAAGCTTCTCCGCCCCAAAATGATTTTTATATATTCATACTTCTTCAGAGAGTCTTTAAATCCCTTTTTATTTACGGATATGGCAAAAGAAAAACAACAGCTGCATGGGAACTGTTGTTTTTCTGATCATTGCACTATATTATTTATGCTCGCTCAGCCATTTCGCAAGTTCATCCAAATCATCATCACCAAGATCCGGAAAGGCCGGCATTCCTCCGTCTGTTCCATTTTCAACGATATCAGCAATTTCATCCTGTGAATAATTGCTGCCAACTTCGGTTAAATTTGGACCGGCTGCTCCTGACAAATCTTGACCATGACAGCTGGCACAATTATTTTGAAAAACTTCTTCTCCAGTTTCAATACTTGCAGATTCTCCATCTTCCGCTTCTCCCCCTGGATCAGATGATTCCGTTTCCTCACTGTTTTCCGTATTATCAGCCCCTTCATCACCGCTGTCACTGCCATTATCACCGTCACAAGCCGCAAGTACAATTGCTAAAGTGAATGCTAAAAACAAAAGATAGAATTTTTTCAACTTACTTCTCCTCCTTTGGATGATTTGAATTTTTCACAAAATACGGGTAATGAATAGGCTATCTCGTATCAAATCAACTTCATGATTATCTCGAAGAAGCCAGTAAATGGAGACCCCGAAAATGTGATTGAACCAATAATGTTACATTATATTCTCAATTTTCATTTTACTCCTCTTTTCTTTTTAAAGCTTTATATATGCTTATATAATCCCCCTTAACAAGAAAAACATATATCATTTTTTCTATAACAGCTGGTGCTAATCATCTTACCCAAAAGCTTAAAGAATAAAGAGAATAATGATTAGGTAAAATGACAGGAATATGTTGATGGTTTCAATTCGGTAGGCGAGTTAAATTTTATAAAAACGTTAAATAATGGAGAGCAGCATATACCTATATGGTATGTAGAATTTGCAGTTTATATATTATAATAGAGACAGACATTTTGTATTCATGTAAAAAGTGCATAATCGAGAACGGTAAGATAGAAATTCAAGGATACAGCCATTCCCTTTTGTTTAAAAATGAAGTTATACGGGGATTTATGCTTACAAAGAAAAGTGCTAATGGTTGTACAAAGCTAAACGATTACTGCTAGTATAAAGATAAGAAAAGTCAACAGCAGGTATTCCTGATGGATACATATTTTACAAATTAGGAAATGGATATTATAAGTGAGGCCCCCCTGCGTATTGTCCGAGGTTTATTAAACGCTGGTGAATAGTGACCTACAGGAGGAAAAGAATATGAGAAGTTTTCAAAGCCGGATTGCGGAACGTATACTTACACGGCTGAGTAATAAAGACAGTTTTACCGATCCTCAATTATTCAAATCGTTTCTAAAAGAAAAACAAAAAGAAAATGAGAAACCATATGACCTGCCAAAATATATCCAGACAAGGTTCAACATTGAAAAAAAGATGTTTGATGGAATGGAATGGTATATCTTTAATCAAGAAGAGAATCACTCAGGAAAATCCATCCTCTATTTGCATGGAGGCGGTTATATCAAGCAGCCCTCGTTATATCACTGGCATTTTCTTGGGAAAGTAGCAAGAGAAACCAAAGCTAACATATATGTTCCTATTTATCCAAAAGCACCCAATCATCATTATAAAGAGTCTTTCGAAAAAGTGCTTCCAATATACAAATGGATGTTAGAAACAACCGATAGCGATAATATTATTTTGATGGGTGACTCTGCTGGCGGAGGATTTGCATTAGCATTAGCACAATTGCTTTTGGAACAGGGGCTACCACAGCCCCGACATATCATATTAATTTCGCCTTGGCTTGATATTACGATGAAAAATCCAGAAGCTCATGAACTCGAACCTAAAGACCCGATGTTAGGTATCTATGGGCTGATTCAAATGGGAAAGGCATATGCAGGAGGTACTGACCGAGATAATTATTTACTAAGTCCGATAAATGGAGAGATACATGGGATAGGAGAAATTACTTTGTTTATTGGGACACATGAAGTTCTTTTACCAGATGCTAAAAAATTTCAAGAGATGGCTGCATCGCAAGACATCCACATTAATTATTTTGAATATCCGGAAATGAACCATATCTTTGTGCTTTACCCCATTCCAGAGGCCAGAGAAGCAACCAAAGAAATAGTAGATATTATAACAAACAGCTGATGTATTCGCTGCCTAACGTATTCAACTTCCTGTTCAGAAACTGTATCAAGCTGCGACCTTTTCAGGACAGCTTACAACAAAGCAGCCGCTAAAGCGTTGCTTTTCCCGCTTTTCTTTACATAAAACGAATTAAAAGCAAAAATAAAGTAAAATGACAGGTGCGGAAACAATATTACGTATGTAATTCCTAATTTGGTCCGCAGAGATGCCTCACCATTCCCGTGATAAAGATGCTTCACGCCGGAAAAATTTAAATTGGAGCAAATCGTTAAGGAATAAACAGTTCACGACCAATACAGAACAGAACAGCGACAAGCAATGTAACTGTCCAAACCGGCAAACGCTCCCCCAAAGTAATTATGTAATAATTCGAATGTAAGATAATCCCGCCTGAATACAGAGACGGTCATTCCAGAAATATAGAGCAGAACTGGAAGTGGCAAACGATCGTACAGAGGGAGCGTCAGAGCAAAAAAACTGGCAGGCTATATATAAATCCATGCTGGGAAACTTGTTAATAACCTATCCTTTATTTACTAAATAAATCAACACTATTAAAGCTCCAAATATAATGGAAAACCTGAGCCGTTTTGGCACGTTTAAAAACCATTTAGATGCCATTTCCTGACCAAATCCTGCTTTTTTATCATTATTCATTTTACCAACCCTATCTGCTGTAAAAAATCGCCCCTTTTCATTACCGTCAATTTGGGAGTAAAGCGTAATTTCATTCACAAGAAAAGCTATTTATCTTTCTCTGACTGTAATTTATCAATTTTTTCTTCTAATTGACTTATTCTTTTATTTCTTTTGATACACATGACGACGAGCGATACGATTCCTATAACGAGCAAAATAACAAGTAACAAAAAGAGTAATTGAATTATTACGTCTCCCATATTTAATCCGCCTACAGATGCTGACAAAACAAAATTCTCCTTCCCTTCACAAATTTTTCTTTAAAAAGATACTTGCACGTTGTTACCTATTCCGAAAATGTGCCCTGATATGGAACAGGTAATAATGCGCTAAAGATGCATAGTAGTTTATAAACTTCCAAAAATATCCCATATCTAAATAATATAACTTAACCCTGTCTTCTTCAACACCTGTTTTTAAAACGGCTTCATTTTTAATTCGCCAAATAAATCATTTACATTATCCATGTCCTCTTTTTCCCCGTAAAAAATCCGTGTTCGTTTAAAGACATCAAATCGTTGCCTTTCAGACTTCTTAATACCAAAAAACAATTTCAAATTAATACTGCGTCTTCTTCAATCTAATCCTTCCATAAACAAATCAATAATTTCTTTTGTTTCCTCCCACTCTCTGGCTGTCTCTTTTAAATATGCTTTCCCCAACATCGTAATTCTATAATATTTTCGCTTTCCGCCATGAGACACTTTACCATAGTAAGATTCGATTAATCCTTTCTTTTCAAGACGCTGAAAAACGGCATATAGTGTCGCTTCTTTAATCTGAAAACGACTTTCAGTCCGTAAGCTGATTTGCTTTGATATTTCATAACCGTACTGATCATTTTCATAAATCAGACGCAGTATAATCGATTCTAAATGTCCTCGTATAATATCACTTCTAATCATAACATATCCTCCTTATCACATAACCATATCTGGTAGAGTAATAAATCAACTGATTACTCTTCCTGTCAAAGTAATTATATATAAAACAGATTTATCATTTCAAATATCTATAAATATTATTATACCAGATATTAATACATTTAAAAAAATATATGAAACTCATAATTATAATATTGTATTTTCATAAAAGAGTAATTAATTAAATAACCACTCTTTTTACATTAGTAATTTAGTATTGACCTTTTTTAGACTTTTAATGAGATTTTATAAATGAGTGAGGAACAATCTTATAATATGAAAATACTATAAGATAAACAATCCGCACCCTGCTTTTTTTAAAACAAGATGCGAATAATAGAGGATCAAGGGAATTATTGCGAAGCTTTTAGCTGCAGCTGCTTCTCTCTTATCGCTGCTTAGCTATCCCTCCGAAGAAAAGACAGCCAATAAGCAATTGCACATATTACCCCCCAAACAAAAAGCGTAAAGAAAGCAATCCACGGTGACAGTTCGGTCACTTCATAAGCAGGCGTTCCGAGTAAGCTCATGCTCGCTTGATCCGGCAGGAATCGCAGTCCTCCTGGCCATTGTAAAATACCAGTCGCAATAAATATAGGAATCATAATCAAAATGGAAAGTGGTACGATGGCGCTGCGCGTTAATCCCGCAATGCTAAAAGCAATGATAGACATTAGCAAGTAGACCGCTGTCCAGCGTGTGAGATCAATCAAAATGCAGCTCATATCTACATCCGAAAAGATATGAATAATTAATCGTGACGGGATGATAGTAACCAATATTCCGCATAACACCGCCAGTCCCACCGCAACTATTTTTCCTTTCATTAATAGCTGACGATTAGGAACAGTAATTAACGTCATACGATTCTGCCCCTCTTGATATTCACTGCTTGCTGCATAAACAGGCAGAATAAGAAACGCGTAAATAGGAGCAAACATAACAAGACCAAAATCTGCCACTGTAGACGGAGGCATATCATTTCCAGGATAAAAAACAAGACCACTTGTGTCCAATATAGCAAGCCCAAGATTCATAATCGTGGTGATAATGATAAATAGTACGATTGTTGGATGTGAGATAATCTTAGTGAATTCAGATCGAACTACATCCGAGAAAGAAATGACAGTTTGCTCAGAAGCAGCTACCTTCATCGGGCGTCCCTCCGCTTCATTAGAATGAGTGAAACAATTAATACGCCAATAAGCCAGAGGGCTAACACCATCCCTCCCATTAGATTACTCGAACTGAATGGCGGTCCTATCACAGGCATAGCTGGTTCTTGTAATAAAAAATTACGAGCTGCGCTAATTGGTGTCCATGCGTCCACGGCTGGCGCAAATGAAGCAATCGCTTGGGACATGGTCACCCCAATAAATCCACCCATGATTAAAATACCCAAAAGGGTTCGCCGGGTAATAAGCGTGATGCCTAAAGATATCAAGGTAATCGCGACAAGGAAAAAGATACCCCCTGAAATCCGGATAAACACTTCAGGTGACGATAAGATATCTAGCTGCCAATCTTTGACCATAAAGTACGCTGTAACCAGCGATATGATGGCATAAACAATTCCAATGCCAAGTGTATAAAGGATTGTCGCAATAACCTTACTGATAATCATTTGCTTTCGGGAAGGCACTGCAAGCAAACTAATTCCTAATTGGCCAGCCTGAAATTCAGCACCCGCAATGACTGCACCAAGTAATGGGAACAGGATTCCAGGATTAAATATTGCTGAACCGATGGTGCTGAAAAAATCTAGTTCTGCTTTGATGGGTCTTCTATACTCCCAGTGCATGCCATTCCCATCTAACGTTTTTAGGTTTCCCAAGAAGCCAGTTCCACTAAAATAATGAAATAAGAGACCGGCACCCAATAAGATAAAGGTGATAATCCAAACGCTTCGCAATGTAATTATTTTTGTGAATTCAGATCGTATTGCTGCTATCATGCTCATCACCAGCTTTCTTCGCTCTTGATACCAGTTAAGGCAAAAAAAGCTTCCTCAAGAGAATCATGATCTGCAACAACCTCTTCCAGCGATCCTGAATCAATAATCTTTCCATTATTGATAATCACAATATCATCCACTATTTTCGACGTTTCGTCCATTAAGTGACTGGAGAGTAACACCGTATTCCCATTTCGTGCATAGTCTTGCAGAAGTCGCCGCACACTCCGGATACCTTCAGGATCTAACCCATTTACAGGCTCATCGAGTATAAGAATTCGGGGCTCTCCAAGTAATGCAGCAGCCAGACCAAGACGCTGTTTCATCCCTAAAGAATACTTTTTCACTCTTGCTTTTGCCGCATTAGAAAGACCCACCATTTCCAGTACTTGAACGATTCTTTCTTTTGGAATACGATTCGATTCAGCTATCCACTTTAGGTGATCAATACCCCGGCGCTCCAGAACAGCCGCAGCACCATCTAGCATCGCACCAACTGTTCGCAATGGCTGACGATGATTAACAAATGGTTTACCTTCAATAAGCGCTGTGCCGCTGGTAGGAAAATCCAAACCGAGTAAAATGCGCAGTGTACTCGATTTCCCTGCTCCGTTAGGCCCTAAAAATCCAGTCACCCGGCCTGGTTGTGCTGTGAACGATACATTTTCAATGGCTGTTTTCTTGCCGTATCGTTTTGTTACATTATTAACTGCAATCGCTTCTGTTCCTGTCCTGCTATTTTTCGCATGCAAATACATCGCTCCCTTTCTTCCAATCGTTTTTTTCATGTACTTCTTTAGTATAGTAGCGAAAAATAAACTGCTGCATTTGACTTCATATACGTCTATTAACAGAAAGATTACAATTCTATAAACAAGGACCAGGTATACAAATACTACTGATTTCAAAAAGTCATTTTTTCACCTTCAAAAAACAGCTGGAAAATATGTTTTTTCCAGCCGCTGATTAATAAAAGTATATTAAACTTTAACGGTACTTTCTTTTACGCCCCCCTCATTCATGCTGCGTTTTTACCAATAATCACGCAGCTGACGGTTACAACAGCAATAATTACGGTATACAAATTAAATACTTCATTCAGAAATAAAAAAGAGAATGTAATCATTAAAAAAGGTTGTAAATATTGCAGTTGACTTACTTTGGAAATTCCGCCGACAGACAATCCTTTATACCAAAATACATACGCCAAAAATTGACTGATTACTGCTAAATAAATAAAGCTCACCCAGCCCGTTATAGGCACAGCTAAGATTTCTTCTGCATGAATAGAACGAATAACAGGTATTAAAAATAAGGGAGCTCCAATAATGACGGACCAAGCTATTGTTTGCCAGCTGCCTATTTCTTTAGCTAATTTAGCCCCCATCGCATAACTCAATCCCAATATAATGACAGATATAATCAACGCCATATCCGCCAAATGGATAGTTCCTAATCCTAAAGTAAATGCATATATAATCACAGATAAAGAAGCGATCGAACTAGCTACCCAAAATTTAAAAGCAGGCCTTTCATTCGCTATAATCATCGCAAAAAATGCTGTGGCCAACGGAAGCAATGCTAGTTCAACTGCCCCGTGAGATACTGGTAAATCTGCCATTGCATAGGTTGTTAACAGCGGGAAAATTAAAACTGCCCCAAACGCAATAATAAAAAGATCTCTGAATTGTTTTTTGGTCGGTACAGGTTGTTTATTGATTATCAAAAATAAGACAGCCAATAGCGAGGCTGGTATTGTTCTGCCAAGTCCAACAAATGTAGAATTAAAATATTGAACCGCTACATTCGTTGCTGGTAATGTGAGGCTGAAACATAGCACTCCAAGCATCCCCCAAACAAAACCCGATAAATGATTACGCTCTTCCATAAATACTGCTCCTTTTCATTGAATTATTGTACCGGTACATATAACATACTAATATAATAATTTTCATCATAAAAGAAGAGTTATCACGATGTGTACCGGTACAAACCTGAGCAGGGAGGTATTTTAATGAATAAATTTGAAAAAGTGGTTCGTTATATTATAAGTTTGATTAAAGAGGAGAAATTAAAACCAAGTGATAAATTGCCCTCGATCAGAGCAATGGCAGAAGAATTTTCCTGCAATAAAAGCACCATTATTAGGGCTTATCAAGAATTGGAGGGTAAACATTATATATACTCCATCAGCAAAAGCGGATATTATGTAATTGAAAGCATGGAACGTGAGGAAGATAACCTTGAAGTTTTTGATTTTTTATCGGCAAGTCCTGATTTGAATGTCATGCCGTATAAAGATTTTCAACATTGTATTAATCAGGCAATAGATATATATAAAAATGAAATATTCTCCTACTCCCCTTTTGAAGGTATTTATAGTTTAAGGTGCGAAATACAAAAATACCTGCAGGATTTTCAAGTTTTCGCAGATGTGAATAATCTATTTATAACCACCGGAGCGCAACAAGCTATTAATTTAGCTGTAAATATGCCCTTGCCTAATAAAAGAACGAATATTCTCGTGGAACAGCCTACATATTATGGCGCCTTGGAGTCTATCAAAAATACCGATTGCAATATCTATGGGCTGGATGTTTCGAAAAATGGTATTGACTTAGAAAGTCTGGAGCATATCTTAAAAAATCATGATATCAAATTATTTTATGTCATAACCAGATTTCAGAATCCCTCCGGCTTCAGTTATTCGAATGAAGATAAAAAAAGAATCCTCGCTTTAATTCAAAAATACGATGTTTACTTAGTTGAAGATGATTATTTAAGCGAATTAGATTTAGATACGAAAGCCGACCCTTTTTATAGCTTCGATGACACAAATAGGGTTATCTATATCAAAAGCTTTTCAAAAGTTTTTCTGCCAGGGATGAGGATTGCTTCAATTATCGTACCTGACAGGATGAAAAATGAGTTTATTAAGTATAAATTTACATCTGATTTTAATAGTCCGGCCATCTCACAGGGAGCTTTTGAAATATACCTTAAAAGCGGTATGTTTCATACTCACATTGAAAAAATAAAAAAGGTATACAAAAACAAGTTAGATATTCTGCTTGAAGCGTGCAAAACATATTTTGATGATTCTATTAAATACAGCAAACCCAATAATGGATTTTTTATTTGTATTTACTTACCTGACAATATCAAGGCGGCATATATAACCAATATACTGAAAGAACAAAGCGTGTACGTTAAAGATTGCTCAGATATGTACCTAGATGATTTTAATAAGGAAAACGCGATAAGAATATGCATTTCAAAAATCGAAGAGAATAAAATAGACAAAGGAATCGAAATTATCTCGAAAGTAATAAAACAGAACCGGAAAAGATTGAACTATATTGCGGATAATATAATGATTCCTTAATCGTTATTTTATTTTTGTCAAGAATTAAAAACCCAGCTAAAAAAACAGCTGGGTTTTCAAAGTGCCTGAATGATGTTCAAATATTTATTATAATCATCACCTTTCCGCGCATGGCAATACAGTTCACGTATATATATCCATCTAAAACGAAACTGGAATTGTAAAATAAAAGGATGTGCCCTTACCCCATTCACTCTCTGCCCAAATCTCACCGCCATGTTTATCAATTATTTTCTTACAGATAGCTAGCCCGAGTCCCGCCCCGCCAAAATGCCTTGATCGGGATTTTTCTGTACGATAAAACTGTTCAAATACAAACGGCAGATCTTTTTGTGTGATACCTGCTCCATTGTCTGTTACAGATACTTTTAGTTTTTGTTTATCCACATTCACTCTAATCGCAATAACCCCTTCTTCACCAACATATCTTTTCGCATTGCTTACTAAATTATCGAAAACCTGGGCGAGCTCGTTTGCATTAACAAGCAGATTCACCTCCGGAAAAGGCTTTATCACTTCTAATTGCATCGGCGCATCCATAAACTCCAGCTTTATTGGATGGATGATTGTTTCCAGCAGTTCTTGGGAATTCCAAACAGAAAAGCTTTCTTCTGCTGCCTTTATATCTAATTGCGAATATTGAAAAAGTGTTTCAATTAAGTGATCCAGATTTTCCGTTTTATTTTTAATTACCGAAATATAGCGTTGAAATCGGTCCTTGTCATGGATAACTCCATCCTGCAAACCTTCTACATAGCCTTTAATCGATGACATCGGCGTGCGTAAATCATGTGAAATACTGGCAATCAAGTTTTTTCGCGCTGTTTCGTGAGCAGCCTCTTTTTCCCGTAATTCTTTTAACTGGTCTTTCATTTCATCAAAAGCACGAGATAAATCACCTATCTCATCATTTTCCCGATAGGAAACAGCAAAATCAAGATTTCCTTCCCTGATATTTCTTGTTGCCTTTCCTAATTCTCCTAGGGGCTTTAAAACATTCCGGGAAATGACCCAGCCAGTAATCAGGGCCCCGATAATAAATGGGATAAGCAGAGCCAGCAAAACCGGAAGAAGCGTGCTAAAGGAAATACGATTGCTTGAGTTGACTCCAGAAAGCAGCGCAACCACTATCGGCAGCACCAGCATCGATGAAAAGGACAAAATCAGCTTCCCTCTTACACCCAGCCTCATTCTTTATCTCCCACAAATTTATAGCCTACGCCCCAGACAGTCTGGATCCATTTAGGGGTGGCAGTATCCTCTTCTATCTTTTGACGGATTTTTTTAATATGGATGGTTACGGTGTTTAAATCGCCATACTCATTGATTCCCCACACGTGATCATAAATTTGCTGGCGGGTCAAAACGTGGTTAGCGCTCTTAGCTAAAAAACGCAGCACCTCAAACTCCTTAGTTGTCAGCTCTATTTGTTTTGCATTTATTTTGACTGTATAAGCATTTATATTAATCTCTATATTATCAAAGGTTAAGACTTCTGTTTTATATTCTGTTGATGCGCTTCCCTCTTTTTCTACCGTTGAAAGCTGATCATATCTTCTTAACTGCGCCTTTACACGAGCAACTACTTCTCTTGGGCTGAACGGTTTCACCACATAATCATCCGCTCCTAACCCCAAACCTAAAACTTTATCTATCTCTGATTTTTTTGCACTCAGCATAATGATAGGGACAGCTGATTCCGCCCTTATCGTCCGGCATACTTCCATTCCGTCTAATCCAGGAAGCATAATATCCAGCACAATCAAATGTGGCCGGTATTCCCGAAAGGCCGCAAGGCACTCCTCCCCGTCCGTACTAATCTCAACATCATATTGTTCCTCTTCCAAATAATCTTTGATTAATTCCGCAATCTCCAGCTCATCATCAACGACCAGAACCTTTTTATCCCGCATGACGCAGCCCCTCCTAATCCCGTCTTAAATATTAATAATTATAACAATACATCCTTCTTTTTGATAAAAATAAGACTGCCTATGTAAAAAATGACGATATAAACAAAGATGACTCCTGTATCAAAAAGGATTTCCCGGGATGCTTCCTGGTTGATAAATAAAGCAGGAAATGCGTTCATGATATGGACAATGGAATAAGCGGTAATCTCTCCATTTAATAAAGGGGCAAATATAAATAAAGCCAATGCTGTACCGATGGTTATTCCAACATTCAGTGATAATAACGCAATAAACATGAGCAGCATAGCAAAACCAAATACAGGCAGAATATAAGCAAACGCAGCTGTGTAGGTAAGCACGATCCCCTCTCCACCATAGATAGACGCCCCCTCTGAAAAAAGCGGTTCTCCTTGAACCACCAGCTGCTCGCCCCAGCCTAAGAAAAAGAAGCCTGTACCGTAAGCGGTGAGGGTGGTAAAAACAACCATAAAACAGATACAGACCAATACGCCGGCTGACTTTGCTATTAAAAATTGGATACGAGTAACAGGGCGTAATAATACCAGTTTAAAGGTGCCACGCTTATATTCTTCCGCTATCGATTCCGCAATAAAAATAGCCTGGAACATGATGATAAAAAGGGAGGATTCGGCTAGCGCCTCCAGCGGATACGACTGTCCGTTCAATAGATAAGCAGCTTGCTCTCCCCTGTTCGCCTGATACTGTAATATATTTACCAGCTGAACGGCAATCATAACCCCCATAAACAAATAGAGTTTTTTTTGTTTAAAGAATTTGTAGATTTCATTCTTGATTAAACCTGTCATTTAATTCCCTCCACGCTTCCCATTAAATCAATTAATATAAGATTTCTTTCTTTTTAAATAACCAGAAGGATAATCCTGCAAATAAAACTCCGTATATGAGGACAACTCCAATATTTTGCAGTATTCCAGACCAACCCTGTATCTGCATCAACTCTTCAGGAAAATACATTAAATGATGCGCTAAGGAATACGGAGCAATAGCTGAGACACCATTTAAATTTAATCCAACCGTAATCAGGACCAGCGATATAATAATCGCCGTACTCATATTTTTAACTAAAACGGCAATAAAGCCCGCAAATATTCCGTACGCCATCGTCGGCAGCATAAATAAAGCATATACCCCTACGGTTACACCAATTCCTTTCATTGGCGGATAACTGACTCCCAAGTACTCTGTCACCTCTCCCCAGCCGATAAAATAAACTCCTAATGTATAGGATAAAATCAAAAAGAGAACCGTTGAAACAATAATAAATGCAAACAAAGCCATTAGCTTTGCCGATAACAGCTGCCATCGCGCAATCGGGCGCTGCAGGGATAATTTTAATGTTCCATTTCGGTAATCATTACTGATACAATCCGCTATCACGATTGGAATAAAAATAATCATAAATTGAGAGAAAATCTGGATCATCGATAGCGGAACAGATTGACCATAATAAAAATCCCAAACCGTCATTTCCGAACCACCTGGTTGATAATCATATAAATTCAAAAAGGTGATTCCCAGCATAACTGCTGCAAACACATAGATTTTTTTCATTTTAAAAAGTTTATATAACTCATTTTTTAATAAGCCCATTAATGTTGACCCCCGCTGGTTATGTTAAAGAAGGCTTCTTCCAAGGAATGAGTTTCGCTATCATTAATCAGCTCACTGACATCGCCTTCTGCAAGAAGTTTTCCGTCATTAAGAATCCCAACACGGTTACAAATTTGGCTAACTTCGTGCAGTAAATGGCTCGAAATAAAGAAAGTAATCTCTTTTTTCGAAGAAAGCTGCAGAATCATTTCTTTGATTTCTATCATCCCTTGTGGGTCCAGTCCATTTGTCGGTTCATCGAGAATAATTAATTGCGGATCATTTAAAAGCGCATTGGCAATCCCCAAACGCTGCTTCATCCCTAGTGAATAAGCAGCAACTTTATCCTTTGCTCTCCGTGTCAGCCCGACGAGTTCTAACACTTCATTTATTTTCTCTTTACCAATACCAGGGATTAAATTGACCATCAGTGACAGGTTCTCATACCCGGAAAGATAATCATAAAAGACAGGATTCTCTACAATCGCTCCGATTTGTGAAATTGCCTGTTTAAAATCTCCCCTTAGATTCAAGCCATTAATGACAACCTCTCCCGAATCAGGAAAAATCAAGCCGGTCAACATTCGGATCGTTGTTGTTTTGCCTTGTCCATTTCTGCCCAGAAATCCATATACATCCCCTTTTTTTATATTAAGATTTAAGTTATCAATGATTGTTTTCCCTTGAAATGATTTCGTCAGTTTATGTGTTTCTAATAATGTTTCAGCAGCCATTTTATTATTTCCTTTCTGTTGTTTTATCGTTATATTATCAAGTATAGATGCCAAAAATAAACTGCCGCATTTGAATTAATAAACAAGAGATAACAAATAGATTACATTGTTAAAACTCCAGCAAAAGAAACCTAACTCAGAATGAATACATCTCCTAGGCAGGGAGTGAAATAGAAAATAATAAACCTTTAATTATTTTTTTGCTATCAAGGAGGGTTGCCCAGAAAACAATAACTCAAAAGACTTTCCCCCAAAAACCACACTGCTATCAGGGTTCATTATCCAATCTAAATATTTGACAAAAAATTTTATTTATGCTATAATTTACTTTTATTATCTTTAATTATATAATAGGGTTCCCTTGGCCAGGGGACCCTTTTTTGCGTTCTAAATATCCTTACAGGAAAGGTGATACGTTATGGATTTATCCGATATGTTGAATTCCATCCAATTATCGCAGAATTCTAATGCAGTGATGGAACTTGTTCGTTTAAATGAGAAAACGAAAGAATGGGGCCTGATTCTGACGCCAGACGATGCAAAAACGCTGGTAGTGTCCAGAAATAAAGTGTTGCGGGATCATGCGAGAGTTGAGCTGAGCATCGGCGTGTTAAAAGAGCTAATTGAGGTATTTTCTACTTCTCCTTATATGGATCAAGAACATTATGTTGATACGCTGAACGAACTTCAAGAGATCTTTTATTATCTTAGGAATGAAACCGAAGATAAGTTTAGCGATGCAAAGCTTATTCAACTGATGAATGAGTTTTATAACGGGTCTTGTGCAGGGTCTATCGAATTGTTAAGAAGTAAAATGGAGGAACTTGCAGAGAATTTCAGAAGAAATATAGCACTTCCCAATTCTTTATTCAAAGGGGATGATTAACGCATGGAATCAGATGACAAATCAGCTCGTTTCCGGCATATTTCTAATAGAATAATTGACCGATCGCGGTTAATACGAAATCAATACACCTTGACCCTGCTGCAAGAAGGTCAGCGGTCAGCTATCATCTCCAGTCAAAAAGCTTACCAGATACAAGCAGAGATGATGCAGGTTCTGCAGCAATTGATTCTGCAGCATACTCAAGGCGAAAGTACATCAGTGACAATGGAAACAGCAGAAGGAATCATGACCTCTCTGCTTTATGCTATCGATGCTTACGCCCTTCAATGTAAGCATCCTGAAGAAGCGCTTGCTCATTTAAATATGAAAAACATAAAAGATATACATTCTAAAGGAGTTGAATTACTACGTCACTATTTTGAAGAGACGAAAAAAATATATCAAGAAGTGAAAAAGATAAAATTAGATGTGCCCGTCGATGCTTACAATACGACTATCGATGAATCATTACCTCTATTTTTGCAGCACTATGATATTATTTTTGAAGCTCAAAATACCATGGCGAGCATTGATTATCCTTTAGCCATAGACGATATGCGGCTCCAAGGCGTTTTCTATATAAAGCAGTATGTAGAACGTTTACGAATGGAGACAGAATTCTGCCATTTTTTTAGTCATCAGGATGTCATGTATATCTTAATAAATTACGGGAAAATAAGCCGATTTCAATATCAAATTGAATTATTCAATATATTTGAGTTAATGATAAACAATGCTGTTTTTTCACTGCTATCTGGGGGAAAGCCTAATAATGTTCGACTTTCGGAAGTTCAATTTGAACAGTTAAATCGAAAATTAATAACCTCCCCTACTGATCAAAGGACGCAGCTGATTCATGAAGCAGTCAATCAATTGCAAAAATCTCTGCAAACGGATCAAGCACTTACAGATTACATCAATTTGTACCGGGATGAATTGATGCAAAGGGTGAATCACGCTGCAAAAATCGGCAGCTTCGAAAAACTTATCATCAGAGAAATAAAAGAAACCGAAAAAACAATGGAATTCAAGTTAAATGAGAATGATCGGATGAGTGATATGGACTTACGCAGCCTGGTAGATCGTATCTTAGAAATTGACAATATTGAAGAAAAAGTACAACTTATCCGGAATAATTTTGTTTCACTGCATGATTATCTGGATCTTCTCCATGCTGAATGTCTGTTTAATGGTGATTATGAAGCGCTTTTTAAAACTTTTGGAGATATCGAGCTAGCTATTTTAGCCAAAATTGTTTTTTATGAGGAGTTACGGGAAGGTACTCATGAATTCTCCAATATGGTTGCTGACGGCGTTGAAACAGAGAATGAATGGGAAATGTACTATATTGCGTTCTTGCAGCAATTGGATGAAACGCGAATTAGAGTTATTGGAAACCTTATTTATAAAATCGATTATGAGGATATATCATTTGATTAGACAGGAATCATGGAAATGAGCTAGCCTCAGTAATTCACAGGGGCGGCGTCCGTAAATCTCCCTACTATATAAATTTAATTTTAAAACAGAAGATTTACGGACGCTTCTCCTTGAAAAATCATACTTTTGAAAATAGCCATGAAGATTATTTATGTTTTGATAGTCCGTTCTTGTTTCTAACGAGAAACTGGTTTCCTTAATAACAGCGAATACGCCGCCCAATTCCCATTAAAACCCGCTTCATAAAATCCTGCTTTATCGGCAAGCTTTGAAACCTCTTCTCTCCTCTGAAAATGTGGATCAAATATGGTCTCCGCTACCGTCAGGATACCACCTGGCTTTAAAATATTAAAAATTTCTTCCAATGCTGCTTGCCGATCTGGTATTTCCCCTAAGACATTGACAAGCAAGACATGATCACAAGGTGATTGCCGCAGTTGACCCAAACCAATTTTTCCCTGCACCAATTCAATATTCTTTAAATTTCTTCTTTGCACTTTTTTTTCTACCCTTTGTAACATTTCATCCTGAATATCTAACGCAGTTATTTTTCCGTTGAAGCCAACACGTTCTGCTGCTGGAATCGTCACCCTCCCAGGTCCGCACCCTAAATCAATCACATGCATTCCCGGCTGTATGCCAGATTGCTCAATAATTTCATTCGCTTTATTCGGTTTGGTAAAGGGATTATCCAGTTCCACCAGCCAACGCAGCCAGAATGGACAAGGAATTTCACGTTTTCGCGAAGCAAACCTCCAGGCATAGAAGATGCTAATGCTCATAGGAACCATTGCGAAAATAATCATTTTAAGCATTTTTGTCCAAAGCCCTCCTCTTGATGTAGGCTACATTTCTATCCGTAACATCTTCCTTGTTACTTTTTCTATCCGGCTATCCATCCCCTGTTGATGCGCTAGTTTCCCTAACCGCAATTCATCAACAATTTGCCCGTCTTTCATAAATAAGACCCGTTCACTTTTGGCAGCAACTTTCGCATCATGTGTCACCAGCATAATCGTTGTTCCTTCTTGATTAACCTGAAGGAAATAGTCCATCATTCCCTCCGCAGTCTTTGAGTTTAAAGCCCCTGTTGGTTCATCTCCAAAAATGATTTTCGGTTCATTGATCAAAGCCCGGCAAATTCCTGCCCTTTGCAGCTGCCCTCCAGAAACCTGGTTCGTCATGCGATATGCCAAATCGCCAATCCCGGTATTTTCTAAAAGCTGCTGTGCTTTCTTCGCCAATTCTTTTGTTTTTCTCTTGTTATCTCGCACAGCTGGGAGTACGATATTATCAATAATTGTTAAATTTTTTAAAATGTCGGCTGCTGGAAGACAAACCCCATTTGCTGGCGGCGGATTTCAGCAAGCTCTGATTCTCCACATGCTGGCAGACGTTGATTATTGAATATTATTTCGCCGCTATCAACGGTGTCCATCCCGCTTAAAGCATAGAGAAGCGTTGATTTTCCCGATCCCGATGGTCCCATAATAGAGATGAATTCGCTTTCGTAAATGGTAATGGATACCCCCTGTAAAACGTTGATTTTTTCTTTTTCTATATCAAAAGATTTATGAATTTGTTGCCCATCCAGTATTTTTCTCATCATTTACTCCTTTATATTTTCTGCAATTGGTATTTTACCAGCTTGATTGGTTCCCAATTTTGTTGCCAATAAAGTAACAATAAGCATAAGGGATGGAAACCCCAAATAGATAAACGGATGACTGATAAAGGCAATCGAATCTACACCAAAGGAAGAAATAGCCATCCCTGCGATTGCTTCCCCAAAGGTATTCGCTAAGATACTGCCTCCTGCTACGCCAATTATCAAAATGAAAATTCCGCGAGCTGCATATTGTTTGGTCAAATCCTGATTCGTAAAACCAATTGCTTTTAACGTGGCAATTGCCGAGCGATCCTTAGTAACCACTAATTTCATAAATAACAAGCTTACTAGACCTGTTATGAACAAAGCCACGATTAAGGCAACATTCGCTGCTGTTTTCATCGAATCCATCGTAGAACCAAATACTTGCTGCTTATGGTGATGCGCATCTGTTACGCTGGCAAATGGCAAAACCTGTGACATTTTTTTAGCAGTAACAGCAGCCTGGTTAGCATGATTAAGCTGGATATAATAGTTTAACCACATCGCTGGAGCGGTTTCATCTGAAAAAGCAGCTTTTGCCGTTTTACCTCCATTTAAAATATTGGAGTATATCCCAGAGACGACAAAGCTTTCCGGACCTTCACCGGTAATGATTTCAATCGTATCACCAGCTTGTTTTCCAAACTCCTCTGCATTCAAAGAGGATAATGCAATTTCATTCGGTGCTTCTGGTGCTTTTCCTGCATTGTATTCGATTGGAAACGCAGCATGATCGCCAAGTTCAACGATTATTTTTTCTTCTGTACCATCCTCTTTTACAGCTCGAAAGGATTTGGAGGTAATCTCAACATACTGGTGAATAGAAGCATCATCATTTAAATAATTTACAATCTGTTGTTTATTCTCCTCCATTTCCTCAGATGGATATATACTAACCATCAGGTCCATTTCTCCAAAGCCAAGATATTTTGTGAAAGATGGTGAAGATACGGTATGGTATGTGTTCCAGGGAACAATTATGATAAAACAAGAAAGCAGTAGAACAATCAGCATTGTTGCATAAAGCTTCTTACGGGATAGTACATCCTTTATCCCTAGAAAAACATTGGTAGACATTAGCTTATTTTGACTGAGTAAGAAGTAATTTTTACGGGCAGTGTTTTCCTCCGGACTGCCCGTACGGATTGCTGATGCAGCAGAGATTTTTCTAAAACGTCTCAACAAGAAATAAATGTAACCAATCACCAGCAGGAAAACAAATATACTTCCAAGTATGGCAAGAAAAATACTCCAGCTATCATATTGGCTTTCCCCCATATACAGCCGGATATTCTCTAATAAAGGGTTACTGAAAATAAAAGATACTAACAGCCCAAGCAAGCTCCCTGCCAAAGCAAGAAATGCATATTTAGCAAGATAGATTTTTTTAATATCAGCCAGCCTTAGACCGATTGCTTTCATCGTACCAATCTCCCGATAATCCTCTTCTATCTGGATTAATAGCGTGAAACGAATACACATAAATGCAATGAGTACGATTAGAAAACTAACCAGCAGGATGATTGCAATCATGATTCCATCAGATAAACCGTTAATTACTTTAAACAAAGTACTGGTCAGTGCCGGGCCATTGGCTTCTAATCCTGCATCGGCATATGCTGTTTCAAATTCATTGGTTTTAGATGTATCATGCAGCTGGAATTCAATTAAATATTCCAGCGTTCCTTTTGATACCAGATCTTGATAATCATTTTCGTGCACTAAAAAACGCTTGGAGGAAGCTAAAGGCGAATTCATTTGCGCATCTCTGAGGAATCCGGCAACTTTAAATGCTTTTCCGGCAATCATTGCTTCATCCCCGATTTGAGCTGTTCCATCTGTCATATAGCCGATGGGAACGTATAGCTCTCCCTCTGCCGGATGGATTGGCCTTCCCTCCAAATCAAGCAGAAAATCAAAGGAAGAACTTTGGGTAGTAAAACCATTGTCCTGAACATTATCAATCAGGTTATTTCCACCTACTTGAATACTAGAATTAGTAATATTTAAAAAATCCAACACCTGATATTTTTTTACATTTTCTTGTTCTTCTGCAAAGTTATTTAAACGCTCCTTATCGATATTCCCATTATGCATTTGCAGGAAGTTTGGCACTTGCGCCTGTTTCGTGAGTGTCTCAATCGAGCCGATAAGGTTCAGGCTTAAAATAGCTGCTAAGCAGACAAGTGCTGTTGCCGCAGAGATAAATAACATCGTCGTGATACTAATCAGCTTGTTTCTAAAAAGATCATTGCGTATAACTCGAAAATACATACCCTCTCCTCTATTCTTTTGCCAAGATTTTCAGCAGCTTCTCACTGATTGCTCCTTGTTTTGTTCCGAGCAGTCTTTCTGCGTTAAAAGCAAAAGCTGTCATTTTTAGCAATTGTGCTTCTTTCGATAATTCAATGGTTCCATCATCAAAAACAGTAGAAGCATAGACAAGCAGCATCTCCACACTTTCATAAGGGTAGTTTGTATGAAACAGATTTTCTTCTAATCCATCTTGAATAATACTTGTAAAAATCGGTGTGACTTCTGTAATCAACACCTTCTGGATTTTCTGATGCATCAGGGCGTTTTGCGGTTTATGAATCTGTGTCATCAATTCTTCAGAGACTGTGCTGCTTACGTTTAAAGAAGTAATCGCCATAAGTAACCGTTCAATAACCGGCACTTCTTTCCTCCCGGCAATGGATTGAGCCGTTTCAATCACTTTTTTGTTATAACGGTCAATTATTCCATCCATAATCGCTTCTTTGCTTTCAAAATGATGATACAGCGTTCCTCTGGCAATCCCGATGCTCTTCAAAATGTCCTTCGTGCTTGTTCTGTCATAGCCCTGCTCATTAAACAAAGCTTCAGCCACATCCAAAATTTCATTTTTTCTTTCTTCTGCGTTTTTGGCTCTTTTCATTAATCTCCCTTCTTTCATTTTTAGACCGGCAGTCTGTCGGTAATGTGGTGTAATTAAATTATAAGAAATATACCTCAAATACGCTATTGGTCTCTGGTCTGACTTTTGTATATAGAACGAAATTTATTCAGTAGGAATTTTGTTTCCACTGAATGAACCTAAGAAATTCAGGGAGTTGGCTTACCTGATCTTCCGCTTACATAACCTGCTTTATCTAACACTCTATTTGTTGTTACTCTTCTTCTGACTCGCTCCACTTTTTTGGATTCGTATCATCAGCTATTTTCTCACTTACGATATCCTCATAATGTTTTACTTTATTTTCAAGAAAGTTTACTCTATCTTTTGCTTCTTCCAGTTGAGAATACGCTATTTCTTTTAAGTTCAAAAATATTGATAACGCTCCTCTATAGTCGAATCTCCTTGAAGACTCAGTGATACATAGCACTTTATTTCTTTAATGGTCATGCCGCATTCCTTTAAGATTTTTATGCCTTTAAGCCAATTCATTGATTCTTGATTAAACAATCTCTGTTTATTTTTATCTCGAGTTAATGATGGAATTAAACCACAATCCGTGTAATAACGAATGGTATGCTCGCTCATTTCCAGAATCCTGGCAGCTTCTTTTACAGTGTACATTACCATTTCTCCTTTACAAATAAGCATTGACTTCGTGTTACTCTAACCTGATATAGTAATTATACTTTAAATAATAGAGGGAGGAAATATCGATATGAAGACAAGAAAAATTGGAAATCTAGAGGTATCTCCTATTGGTATGGGATGCATGGGTTTTTCCCATGGGTATGGCAGTGTTCCGGATGAGAGCTATGCCATTGGAGCCATTCGGAAAGCTTATGGCTTAGGCTGTACGTTTTTCGACACAGCAGAAGTCTATGGAAAAGAAATGTTTTACCCAGGGCATAATGAACAATTGTTGGGCAAAGCTGTCGAACCTTTTAGAGACAAGGTTATTCTAGCAACAAAATTTCACTTGGGTGCAGAAGAAGCTGAAGGAGCAGCGGATTTGTATAATCCAATTCGCCGTCACCTGGACGCTTCATAAATACCCGAACGTAGTGCCGATTCCAGGATCCAAAAATCAAGATAGAATAATGGAAAACCTTGGAGCGTGGAATGTGCGTTTAACAGAAGAAGAAATTGAATCCATTGAAAATGCTCTTGAAGCGGTTACTATCTATGGACACAGAGGACATGTAGAATCGGAGCAGGCATCTTTCGGAAATAATTGGAAAGATAAAGAATAATAAATATACTGTTATGAGGTGATAAACGAACTTCATTCAATAGGAAAAAAGCAAAAATTCCCGTTGAATGAAGTTTCGTTTTTATCAAGTCTTCTAATTTTTTAATGAGAACTTTCTTTAACTTCTCTATTATTTCCTTTTTAACTGTGTCATTATTGCAAAAAACAGCATATACACCAACACCATAACAGCGATTGCAAAATAGCTTAATTGCAATCCGAAAATATCGGAGGCTGCACCACTGCTTATCGGGCCTAGCATCATTCCTACAGAGTAAGCCGTATTGTAAATAGCAAAGGTAACCCCATATGCTTGAGTTTGGCTTTGCTCAGCAATATCAGCAAGTTCAGGAAGCGTCGGCGCAAGAACTGTTCCCATACTGATGCCAATCAACCCTAATGCCGCAACCTGCAGCCACATCGTTGTCGGCATAACAACAAGCGTCAGTGATACTGCAGTAATTGCTAATCCAATCGTAATTGTTTTAGGATGGCCAATCTTTGTTGAAACACTTCCGACAATTGGTGCTGCAAACGCATAAGCGAGGGAGGGAACCCCAAATAATAAACCGATGATTCCTGGAGATGCATCAAAAACATTTTGCAGATGCATTGGAAATGTCGGCTCCAGCACGCTTGGAATGGCAGCTCCGATAACAACTGCTCCAACAACCAAAAGCAAGGTTCGGTTTTTCAATAACTGCCATGCTCCTGATGCGTCTTCTTCCTTTCGATGAGGTTCTTCCTTCAATAGAAATATACGCAGCAAACCATCAATAAGGGCAATCCCCGCAGCTGCAAAGAACGGAAGCATATATCCGCCCAGCTGATAGAGCCAGCCTCCGAATGTCGGACCTAGAAGGGTCCCCATTGCTTGACCCGACAGCGCAATTCCCATGACTTTCCCCCGTTCTTTAGATGGGTAGAAATCGGCTAGAAGCGCAAGCCCTGCTGTCCAGGTGGCTGCTGCTGCAATTCCTTGTAAAATGCGGCAAATAAGCAAGAGCCAAAACGTATTTGCAAATGCAAATAACAGGGTTGCAAGCGTAAGCCCTAAAATTCCCCAAAGCATCGGACCACGTCGTCCAACTTTATCGGAGATTACTCCAAAAACGGGAGTAGCGATTAATAGAGCTGCTGCATAACTGCCGAATAAAATACCGATCGCAGTTTGCGATATGCTTAAAGAATCAGCATAATCTGGCAGTATAGGAACAATCATTCCATACAGCAGCATATCGGTGAATATGGCCAGCGTGACGACAAATAAGGCGCTCTTTTGAGCTTTTTTTAAATTTCGTTTTTGATTCATTTTCTTTCCTACTTTCTGTAGATAGCTTTGTTGTTTTCATCAACTGCATATTCCCTTTTGCAATAGATAAATTTCCTCCCTTCTGCGTTTCATCCTCAAGAGGAAAAAGAAGAATCCGTTTTTACCGCCTCATTAACACTCCGCCTCCACCGATAACTGCAGTAAGACATTGCTGTTGTTATGTTACTGCCGCTACCCATTCTTAAATAATGAATATCGTCTCAATCAACTTTGTATAGTCAACGTTGACTATACAGGTATTTTTTTCTCTCTCCTGTAACAGAGAGAGAATTAGTTATTGCTTTGTTCTAAATAAGCCAATGCTTTCCGTACAAAATCCTGTTGCTGGCTGATAATAGCAAACATATTATCAAAAACCATCTGCACCATGGGAGGAATATTACCGTCCAATGCTGCCTCTTTTTCCTTCCAGCCATCCTGCACACTTTGATATTCTTCCTCCAAAAGAACTTGCTGCTCTTTCAAAGCTTGACGTGCTTCCTCTGCAGGCAGCTTATCAAAAAAAGAAATACCTGCATATAAAGAAGAAGGATATTGAACGGATGAGCTGGTTAACGCCTCACGAATCAAATCTTTAAGGTGTTCTTTTCCTTCTACGGTGATTCGATAGGTAAATTTTTGACGGTGACCAGTTTGTTCCACCTTATCAATCGCAATATACCCATCCTTTTCCAATTTTTTAAGCGCATGATAAATCGAGCCAATTAATACACCGCCCCATCTTTCTGCATCTGTCATCCGCAGTGCCTGTTGAATATCATAGCCGGCCATCGGTTTTGCGTCTAACATGCAGAGCACAAGCAATCTTGTCATTAATGTCACACCCTTTACTTAACGTTGAGTATTATATGATGAATATATTAGAATGTCAAATGCTTACGATACAAATGGATAAAATCGAATCTTTCTCTAGCATGTAAGATTACTCTCTTTTCTGCTTTCTATCCGCCTATTTTAAAGCTGAAAATATCCATCAACACCATTTATACTTAAATGCAACGTCTTCATCAGCTATTTTCACAAAATGAAAAGAACCTATACCTGCTAATGTGAACTAATTAACAGATACAGATTCTTTTTCACATTTGTTTTTATTCATTTTCAAGCGATTCCTGAAGCTTCCTTACTTCTTTAAGTTCCAAACCAGTTAATTCAGATATTTCTTTCTCTGAATAATTCCTATCTAGAAGTTTTTTAACAAACTTTCTTTCCGTATCTTCAATGCCTTTTTCGATGCCTTGTTCAATTCCCTGTTCTATACCCTGTTCTATACCTTGTTCTATACCTCGTTCCAACCCTTTTCTGGTTGCTTTTTCCTCGATTTCTCTGTACAGTCTTCCAAATGTCGGCGTGTCTCTTAACTTTTCCAAACCCATGATTTTTTTCTCCTCCTTTTCATTTTGTGCAATGGGCAACGTTTCATACAGTTGTTCCTGCAGTTCCGATGGAATCAGCATCATATAATCAATGAAATACAATAATGCGACGAGGTAATTTGTGTGGTGCGAATATTTTTCAAATGCCAGGCTGATAAGCTGTTGCTTGTAGCAAAACCTTTTTTCATGATCTTCAGCTTCTCTTCCTTTGTTATTGCTGATATATATTCCTGCAAGCACGGCTAAAGCAAATGGATTATCCGATTTTTTCAGTTCTTCCGTATCTTTCCCGTGAAATCGGTAGGTGTTATAGGCATAGGTTAATTCGGTACCATAAAAAGAGTAATAGAATGTATCTTGATGATCTTTCTGACTGGCATCCGTCAATAGAGCGATGGAATAAATCTGGTGAATTGTTTTCGTTTTGTCGTAAATCCGGTAAAAATATTTAAACATGCGTTCTGCAAATTCTTTTTTCCCGACCGCCTGCACTTCGATATGAATGAAGATATATTTTTCCTCTCCATTTTTCAACTGCACTTTAACAATTTTATCTGAATACTTGGTCCCTTTTTTGGATTTCATCACAAGCTGAAAAAGCTCCAGGTTTTTGAAGTCCACTCCCTGCTCAAAATCAATTTCCGGATACAAATCCGGTGCAAAAAAGGCCATAAATTCTTGAAAAAGTTCTTCAATCAAATTCTTCCAAAGCCCATCATAATCGGGATGATTTACGCGATAACTGTTTGTATTTTCTTTGACTGTGTTTAGCATTATTTTATCACATCTCCAAGTAATAATAAATTTGTTTTCATCATAGCGGTTTTGTATGTGGAAGGCAAAACGGTAAAATAGAATTTCTCCTGCAAAAACTGCCTGCGAAATGGGGATTTGTATGCAATGTTTTTCGTTTTTCAATCATCAAATGACATTCATTTTGGATTTTTAATGTTTTTTTGGACAACTGAAAATGGGGGCTGTCTTTTAGATCAAACGTGCTACGATGGAATAAGCAATGATATATTTTAATAAAGAGAAGGTTGTGCTTACCCCCTTTTCTATTGTAGGCAGCTCAACAGCATCAAATATTAGTATACATTTTTAAACCAGTGATGTTCTTGTGATGATATTGCTTATTGAAAAGACTGGAGGGAAAGAAAATGGAAGAAAATAAGTCCATTGCCAATCGAATCATGGTCATTGGCTGTCCTGGCGCAGGTAAATCGACATTATCCGCTCAAATTGCTCAAATAAGAAATATCCCCTTGGTACATTTAGACAGCATTCAATGGATCGACGATAATACCACCGCCCCTCAAGCAACTTTTGATGCTAAACTAAAAGAAGAAATTCAAAAAAAGGAATGGATTATGGACGGGAATTATGCCAGAACGTTAGCCTTGCGAATGGAATGTGCAGATATGGTTATTTGGTTAGATTTCCCCCGCAGCATCTGTTGCTATCGTATACTCAAGCGCTATGTAAAAAACAAAAGAAAGAAAAATCCGCATGGGAATCCAGATAGGCTGGATTTTTCTTTCCTGCGTTTTGTTTGGAATTATAAGAAAGAAAATGATTCTCAGATAAAGTCATTAAAGATTAAATACCAGGAGCAGCTTCATTTCATTCATATTCATTCTTGGCAAGAGCTCAAAGAATTCATGAAAAAAATTAAAAGCCTTCCTTAGCAGGAATATACGTATCGATATGAATATTTTTGAAACGAATCTTCATTCGGGGGCGGGGATTTTTATACAGTAATAAAGAGTGGCTCACTAAGACGTTAGCGAACGCCACTCTTTTAATTAAAGGGGATTGGTCTCAATCCCTATAGATGTAAACACGCCTGATTATTGTTTTACGTCATTTTGGTGCTCACGTGTTTTATAGATGATTTTACGAATACTATCCATCGACAGATTATAGATTTGCTCCAATTCCTCAAATGAATAGCCTTCTTCATATAATCGGTAAATCTCTTCATTTCTCTCAGCCAGGGCAAGACGTGATCCATTCGCTTCTCCCCATCCCGCCCGCCGGTTGGTTTGCTTTGGAATATAAACAAGCTCTCCTTGAATATATTTCTGAAGCTCCTTCAACAAATGAGGTGGAAGCACCTCTTTTCCATTTTTATATGACAAGCTGGAACATCCTTTCTATCAAGATGTATGGTCCGGACATGCATTAATTTTTTATTCATCATTAAAAACTCCTTTCATTTGATTTTATTTTACGTAAGCCTTTTCACTTTTAGTATACATTAGTTTAGGAAAGAAAAGGAGACCGCAACATAAATGCGGCCCCGTCTTTTATGATTCCGCTATGCGGAAATCACCTCATGTTTTGTGATCAATTTCAATCAGCCTCCTTTCCGATATTCTATCGGTCCGACACCCTTATTAACTCATATATTGCCCCTTCTGAACAAGGGGGAAAACGATTATAATTATTTTTTACCTCTTTCTCCGATTCGTCATTCTCTGATTTAAACACTCCGCCGCCCCACGTATATCCCATTTAAAGTTATTATCTGCTACACTATAAGTAAAGATAAATTTCTGATTAGCAGTGCTTTAAATTGGGTAAACATAATAAAATCATTCACAAAGACTGCATTATAATGAATAGAGGGAGCGATGGACACAAATGAATAAATGGATGAAGATAGTTGCTGCCTTGACGATGGCAACCTCAATGAACATGGTACTTACACTCACAGCATTTGCTGAAAATGAAATGAGCGATTTACATATTGAAGTAGAATTGCAGGAGGATGGTTCAGGCGTTGTGACAGAACATCGTCAAATGAATATGGATGAAGGTACCGAGCTTTTCATCAATATGGTCAACCTTGACGAGTCAGAGATACTGGATTTTTCAGTTGAAGGGTTTACAAAAGAGCCCGATTGGGACTCTGATGATTCACGGGAAGAAAAGGCAGGAAAATATGGAACAGTATCTACAGATGATGGAGTTGAATTAGTTTGGGGAATTGGGGAATACGGAGAAAATACGTATACAGTAACCTATACATTATCTGATCTTGTACGTAATTTAGAGGATGGTCAGGCTATGCTCTGGAACTTCGATACCTTCTCCGATATTCCTGCGCAAAATTTGACAGTTGAAATCTCTGGATTTCAACCATTTACACAGGAGAACGTTAATTTCTGGGGATTTGGTTTTGATGGAGATATACAGCTGGAAGGCGATCGTATTGTATGGGAGTCAAATGGTGAAGCCGATGGAGATGTAATTGTTTTAACACAATTTCCGGCTGATTTCTTCCAAGCTGAACGAACAGTAGACATGACCTTATCTGAGCAGCAAGAAGAAGCAATGGATGGGTCAACTTATAATTCAAGTGACAATTCTACGCTAATTGTTATCATCGTTAGCGCAGCCGTTGGTTTTTCTTTATTAATCGGTATTGGAACCTTCTTCTTTGTCCGTAAAACAAATCAAGTAAAAAAAGAAGCCGGCGCGATGAAGCCTATCCATAAACGGATAGCGGAAAATAAAGGAAAAACGTATGCAGCCGTGCCTTTCGATGGAGAAGACTATGCAGGTTTAAGCGCCCTTTTAACGCAGATGAACCTTGGATATTTTGAAGATATCTTCCAAGCTTATCTGCTGAAATGGTCTGTGAATGAGAACATATCGATGGAAGCAGAAGAAGAAAGCAAGGTGTTTGGAAAAAAATATCGAACGACCCTTACCATCAACGATATGGAAAATGAACGTAATAAACATCCGTTAACCTTTAGTGAGCTTACGAACCAAATAGAAGATGAATCCTATGAGGGAACGTATGAAATGGCGTTGTGGACCATGCTCTTGGATGCTGCAGACAGGAATGGCGTCGTCACAGATAATGCCATCCAGAAATGGGGTAAAGAGCATGCGAAGGAAGTCAGCACTGTTGCCGATTATCTCAAAGACTATTCCGAAGCCTATCTGGAGCAGCAAGGATTGTTCTCTTTTGAAGAAATAAAGGTGTTTGGATTTTTACAATCTATTACGGTATCAAGTAAAGAGGGAGAACAACTAGCGGATCGTTTAATTCAGTTTGATAATTATTTGAAGGAATCAGATATCAATCAATTTTCAAATGCTTCCAAGCCACTTTCCTTGAAAGATATGATGCTATGGAGTGCTTTACTAGGTAAAAGCGATAAAGTGTCTAAAAAACTAGAGGATTTAGTCCCTGAAGATAGATACGAAGACGACCAGGTATACCTGCAATTCTGGTATGGAACTTACTACACCCGTGCAAGCTGGACCACCGGGTTAGCCAGCGGCGGATTTCATTCCAGCACTTCAGCTGCTACTGCGGCAGGCGGCAGCGGTGGTGCCACCGGCGTCGGGGGCGGCGCTGGAGCAGGCGGAGGCGGAGGCGGCGGTGCCCGCTAACCACGTTCTCAAGCTCCTTTAAATTTGAAATATAAGTTTCTATCACTATAAGAAAAAAAGCTCAATTTACTGTTTGAGCTTTTCTTCTTATAGCTCCTTTCCTTCTATTTTGCATTTTCTTTATCCTCCTCGTCTGAATTTTATAAAGTGAATTTATTAAGAAATTTCACAAGCCTTTCATTTACTTTATCAGATTCACGTCCAAGCCATATTAAGTGCCCCCACGTATCAAGTATACATAATTCAGAATCTCGTATTTGTTGATCCGCATAATAAGCATGCTCTAATGGAACAGAGCTGTCATATTCACTATGCATGATAAGCGTTGGACAGGAAATAGCCTGCAGGTTTTTAGAGGTAATTTCCTTTGTTTGAGATAAATCTATTAAAAATCCATAGCCCGATCGTTGGCGTTTGCTCATTCTTTGGATTTCATCGATATCTTTGTCCAACACGCTGTTTTTTATTTCTTTATATGAAAGATTACTAAAGGTAGGTATCATCTGCTTAAACATAAATTCCGGAAAAATATTACTCATATTGGAAACCAATTTCCATGTTACTTTTTCCATAGCAGGACGAAATAAAATCTGTGCTGCCTTATATATTTTATCTTCTGGTGTCAGCCATTCTTTAGTAACAGCGCTTTGTAAAGTTAATGTTTTAACTCTCTCAGGATAGCGAGTTGCAAAATAAAGACCGCTCGGACCGCCAGCTGAGATAGCAAGCAGATGTACTTTGTCAATTTTCAAGTAATCTAATAACTTTACATAATAATCACTGGCTTTGGATAAATTTTCTCCAATTTCTTTTGACGTCATTCCATATCCTGCTCTTGATGGTGTAATTAGCATGAACCCGCTCTTAACCAGCGGCTTATACCCAAATTCCTCATAGCAGTTAGAGTGCCCGCCATGCATTACGAGAATCGGTGTACCCTCCTTTCCAGTAATTGAATATTCGATTGTTTGACCATTTACAAAATAAGTACCGAGTACTCTTTCCATTAATCCCGCCACACCCTTTCACGTATTAGATAGACAAATTCATTCTTTACACAAATAAACCGTCCGTTAGATATATTTTAAAGCTGTTTTATTACAACCAATCATAACAGAAACAAATGAAACCAGGCAGAATTCTAATTGTTTTTTAAATAAAAATTCCATTCGAGATGAAAATTATATTTGATACATGTAGATAGCAATAAGACAAACTAGCGACTTTTTTGATGGGACAAGTAATCGCTGTCCCACTCCCAGTCAGTTACACTACGATAAATTACCGCTATCACAAGAACACTCCCCATCCCCCAGTGAAATCATACTTTATCAAAACTTTATGTTAACTATATGCGCAGCTTATTTTGCTTTGCTATTCTTTAAATTACCGAAAAGGAGCTGAGTACATGGTACAAGAAAATAATGAGAAACCTATTTTAGAAATTAAAAATCTAAGCAAAAAAATTAGCGGGCAAACCGTAATCGATCATATTCATTTTTCGATTCAAAAAGGAGATATCTACGGATTTCTCGGGCCAAACGGTGCTGGTAAAACAACAACATTACGAATGATTACCCGTTTGATATTCCCTGATTCTGGCGACATATTTATCGACGGGCATTCCATAAAGAATGATTCTGTTTTAGCCCTTTCCAGAGTAGGAAGTATTATCGAAAACCCTGCTTTTTATCTTCATCTCACTGCTAAACAGAATTTAAACCTGAGTGCTAAATTAGCTGCCGTCAACGTGCCAAAAACAAGAATCAATGAAGTTTTATCCATTGTTGATTTAAAAGAAGCTATGGATAACAAGGTGAAAACATTTTCTTTAGGAATGAAGCAGCGTCTGGGAATTGCTAATGCCTTATTGTGCTATCCCAGCTTAATAATACTGGATGAGCCAACGAATGGCGTTGATCCAATGGGCCTTCGGGAAATGAAAACATTAATTAAGCATTTGGCAGAAAAAGAGAAGATTACATTTCTGATTTCCAGCCATATGCTGCGGGAAATGGAGGATTTATGTCATAAAGCAGCATTTATTCAAGGTGGGAAAATCGTCGAAGAAGGAGATATCTCCGAATTGTCAGGAGTCTACCAGGTCACTAATTTAGAAGATTTATTTTTTGCATGTATAAAGGAGAAGTTAACGTAATGAAGAATATATGGACACTGACCTCATTCGAGTTCAAACGTACGCTGACTTCCAAAATGCTGCTTGTCTATACCCTTATTTTTACGGCAATGTATGTTTTAACAGGCATCCTTTTTCATGTTTATGGTGCGGATTCTACCGTAGTTGCTGGGTATGGCCAATCATTCCCTGTGGAAATGCTTCAATCCAGTTTAACATTTACAGCTGTTTTTATAGCGATTTATGTAGGAGAAGTTCTCATACAGGAACGAAATAATGGTACCATCAAATTTGTTTTATTACGTTCTGTTTCCAGATTTCAATATTATCTTTCAAGAATTTTATCCATCCTTTTATTTTCGCTTCTTTTAACATCCATCATGCTTTTTATTGGTTATGTGGTTGGTATTTCTTTCTTTGGATGGGGAGATACGTTTGTTTTTTACTCCGTGGTTACAAGCGGATGGCACGGTGTAGGTGTTACGCTTTTAGCCGGATTAGCTTTTGGTTTTGCTTATTTCATTTTTGGATTAATCGCGTTATTGCTTTCACAGTTTATTCAGCGGATTTCTACGTTAGCAATGCTGATGGGAATATCTACACTCGTCGGACAATATATCATTATTTATGATCAAGTAAAACAATATGCGATTTATGAACACTTATTATTTTTCCACATTAATCTATTTGAAAAGTCCTTTTCCTATAGTGTCACTAGCTTTGGTGTACTTATCGCTTATCTATTGGTGATTGGAACAGCTGGATATTATCTATTTAAAAAGCAAGATCTGTATGTATAAGGGGGACGTATAGGATGCAACAATTAAAGCACGATGTATTTTATATCATCTATAATCGGAAATATCGGTTATTGATATTACTTACCATTTTATTGACAGCAGGATTAACTATTTACACTGCTGTTAATGTAAAGATAGAAGAAGATATTTTAATCCATTCATTTGAAAACTTTAGACAATTCTTTTGGTTACTCTGTGCTTATTTGATAGCCGATTTGCTTTCAACAGATTATCATTCGCAAACATTTAAAAATATTATTCCGAAATCATCCAACCGCAGCGATTACTATTTATCAAAAATAATGACTGCAACAATATTAGGCGTATTTATTTTATTGACACATGTTATAACAAGTTGGATAGTAATCGGTTCGGCTGCAGCAGGAATGGAATTAAATTACTTCAACATCTTCTATCTTTTCTTGGGAGCTTTTCTTTCTCTTTTCCTATTTTCAGCTCTATTGTCTTTTGTCATTACCCTTTCTGGAAAAGAAACAGTCACTATTGGCACGGGACTAGGACTTGTACTCCTGCAAATATTAGTAGAAGGTTTTGATCCAGCTATTTCAGCACATTTTCCAACGATGTATGTAGTCAGCTTAGACGATCTTATTTCAGAAAGCTTGTTAACGGCATTCATTTCGATTGGCAGCTATGTCATATTCACCCTTTTATTATTTATTGGTACAATAAAGATATTCCGTAAACAAGACCTTTTCATTTAGGAGGTACCGATGAATCAGAAAAAAATACTTATTGTTGAAGATGATACTGATTTAGCAAAAATGATAGAGAATTATTTATCCCGGGAAAATTATGATGCAGTAATTTGCAGACAAGGGGATAAGGCTCTAAGCACCATAAAACAATATCGACCGGATATGATTCTATTAGATTTAATGCTGCCTGAAATGGATGGACTGGAAATATTAAAGCAGATAAGAGCCTTCTCTGTATTACCAGTTATTATTATCAGTGCAAAGGAAGCAGAGGTAGACCGGGTGCTTGGTTTAAAAATCGGGGCAGATGATTACATTACGAAACCATTTTCGATTAAAGAACTTGTTGCACGGGTAGAGGCATTATTCAGGCGCTATGATTATACTGCATCCTCCCCTGTTTCAAGTAACATCATCGCATTTGATGATGTCATGATTGACCGGTCTTCGAGAAATGTAACAAAGGATGGAGCGATTGTTAATCTGACCATGAAAGAATTTGATTTGCTGGTATTCTTAGCACAGTCTCCCAATCAGGCTTTCCGTAAAGAACAGCTCTATGACAATGTTTGGGGAATACATGAATATGGAGATATCAACACCGTTACCATTCATGTACAAAAAATCAGAGAAAAGCTGGGGAACAGCAGATACATCACTACTTTACGCGGAATAGGCTACCGTTTCGACGGTGAAATACAATGAAGCAGCGTATTGTAAAAGAACTTATTTGGATGTGTATCGTTACAGCCTGTTTTCCGCTGCTGATTGCTTTTATGATAGTGCAGTCAAATATTATTTTCATTATTATCCTGATAACGACCCTGCCCTTTTTTCTATTCTCTGTTTGGATGATTGCCTATGTGAGAAAACGAATGATCGCTCCTCTCTCCATTTTGGCTGCGGAAGCTCAAAAAATATCTCAAGGGAATTTATCACATCGAATCTCCTACAAAAAAGACGATGAATTTGGACGCTTTATCACTGCTTTTGATCAGATGAGAAACACATTACATCTGCAAGAGCAGCAGCAGCAAACCTTTGAAAAGGAGCGTAAACATTTTATAGACAGTATTTCCCATGATTTAAAAACACCAACCGCTTCGATTTCTGCTTATATTGAAGCATTACAGGATAATATTGCGGAGAGCCCGGAGGAAGAACAGCGATATTTACAGGTCATTCAAAAAAAGATACATGTATTAAGTGACCTTTCCAATCAATTAAACTTAAGCTATGAAACGCCCGAAACGGTTCATTTGGAAACACAACCGATTAACTGCTATGAATGGGCCGTGGACTGGCTGGATAATATTCTTGTAGAATGCCAGACAATGGATAGACATGCCCAATTAGAAAATCATATTGACAGTAAGGATGATTCCAGTATCAGTATCGATGTTTATCAATTGGACCGGGCGCTGCAAAATATTCTAAATAATGCCTATCGACATATGAGAGATTTTCTATTGATTAAAATTAGTGTTGACGCTGCCTATTTTAAAATACACATAGTAAATGATGGAGCCCGTCTAAATAAAACGGATATCGATCGCATTTTTGAACGGTTTTATACGGAAGAAGGGCACAATGCTGAGGGGCTGTAACTGCTAAACTAAAGTAGACCATTATTGCTTGATAAGAATGAACACTTTTCTTGGGGGATAGGCATGTAACAGGCTGTTGCCCCGTAGGGGCGGCAGCC
>NZ_JBHSFT010000044.1:0-97249 GCF_042654105.1 Oceanobacillus aidingensis
CTTTACCTCACGATAAATGCTTTGCGCTTCTCTAGTGGTTGGTCGATGTGTACCTCCACAGTGGATTTCCACCACCTAGATAGTCGCCATGCCTGGCGCACATAAAAAATCCTAATCCAGATTTGATTGGATTAAGATTTAATATGCTTCAATACACCTTCTAATGCCTTTTTAATATGAGCACTCATTAAATGAACCGCATCTTCTTCATTTTCGTTCAAAATCGCTTCATAAATTTGTTCATGTTCGTCAATAAATGAAGGGTAAAAAGCTCCCCCAACCATACTTTTTCTCATGTAATGAATTTTCACTTTGATTACTTCAAGTAATTTAATGAGTTGCCCGTTGTTGGAGGCTTTGGTAATAATTGTATGGAATTGCTGATCCAACTGACCAAGTTCTGGAGAATCAGGCTTCACGTTTTTTGTTTCTTTTAAATTATTATCTAAATTTAATTTTACTTCATCAGTTAAATTCTTAATAGCAAGTCGAATTGCTAATACTTCCAAACTCTCCCTACATTGAAAAATATCCGCAATATCATCTACTGTCGGTTCATAAACACGGACAAATCCATCATTATATATTAATAAACCATCTTGAGTTAACATACGAATCGCTTCTCTTACTGTTCCCCTGCTAGTTCCTAACTTACTTGCAATTTTTGCTTCTACAACACGTTCTCCGGGGTTTAGATCTCCTTGCATAATCGATTCTTTAATCAATTGATAGGCTTGTAAGTGTAGAGATTCCGATTTAATAATTTTACCCATTGTAACAGCTCCTTTTACTAAACTTCACTGCACATATATAAAATAAAAAACTTTATTATAATGAATGGAATACAAATTTTATAGCCTTAATGTTTCCAAAAACTGAAAAACAAACAGTATTTTTTATAAAGCAAAAGCATTGTATAATGGCAGTCGACAAAAACATTCAAAAAAATTAGAGAACTACTTTCTATCACTATTATACGACAACAAAGCTTATTTGACACCCAATAACTATATGGCATGGATTGCTTTCGGTGAAATTGGCTTTATCTAAGAAGGATTCTATTTCAATAGACAAAAATATCAGGATAATGACATTGATACATTGGTTATTTATCTTTTAATCAAAGAAGTAAAAAATCAGGTTTGGTAATAGTCAAAGATAAGTAAGCTTTTCACTTATAATCACTCATCAAAAAATTTTGTTAAAAAGCTGTGTTTTCCAATATAAATGAATGATGGTGGTTAAAAGTAACATAGTTGGTCAATTAAAAGAAGCCGCTGCAAAAATACAGCGACCTCTCTTTCTCCTTACACCCATTTCGTCGTAATAACTTTCTTTCTCGTATAGAAATGTAACCCGTCTTTCCCATTGGCATGTAAATCCCCATAAAACGAATCCTTCCACCCGGAGAAGGGGAAAAATGCCATTGGCGCCGGTACACCAATATTCACACCAAGCATTCCTGCATGAATGGTTTCCCGAAATTGACGGACGCTTCCCCCATCTCTGGTAAAAATACATGCTCCATTCGCAAAGCGTGATTGATTAGACAGTTCAATTGCTTCACTTAAATCCTTCACACGAGCGATAGATAATACAGGCGCAAAAATCTCATCCTGCCATATCTTCATTTCCGAAGTAACTTGATCAAAAATGGTCGGACCGACAAAATAGCCTTTTTCCTTCACAGCTTCATCTTTTCGGCCATCCCGGACCAGATTAGCCCCTTCTTCTTGTCCAGCTTCGATATAGCTTAACGTACGTTCTTTATGCTTGTCACGTATCACTGGTCCAAGGAAAATTCCTTCATCTAAACCATTACCAATTTGAATTCCATTGGCTTTTTGTGTCAAAAGCTTGATAAATTCATCTGCAACGCTGTCCTCTACTGCTACTACAGAAGCTGCCATACAGCGCTCGCCAGCCGAACCAAATGCCGCATTCATAATTTGTGTTGTAGCATTATCCAGGTTGGCATCCTGCAGAACAATCGAATGATTCTTTGCGCCTGCCAAAGCCTGTACCCGTTTTAAATTATCCGTCCCGCGCTTGTAGACATACTCGGCCACCGGCTGCGAACCGACAAATGAAATCCCTGCCACTTGCGGATGATCTAATAATCCGTTTACGACATCGTGTGCGCCGTGAACAATATTGAACACACCGCCCGGGAGACCAGCTTCTTCCAGTAATTCCGCTAAACGATTGGCAAGCAGCGGTGTCCGTTCAGAAGGCTTCATTACAAACGTATTTCCAGTCGCAATCGCCATCGGAAACATCCAGCACGGCACCATCATTGGAAAATTAAACGGTGTGATTCCTCCAATAACTCCGATTGGATAACGGTATAATCCGGATTCCAACTCTGTTGCAATCGAAGCAAGCTGCTCTCCCATCATCAATGACGGCGCTCCTGTTGCGAATTCTACATTTTCGATTCCTCTTTGTACTTCTCCATACGCTTCCGCAAAGTTTTTACCATTTTCAAGAGTGATCAGCTTTGCCAGTTCCTCATGATTATCAACAAGAAGCTGCTGGTATTTAAATAGAATCCGGGCACGTTTTGGTACCGGAATTTCTTTCCAGGTTTCAAATGCCTCTGCAGCTGTTTCTATTGCATAATTAATATCCTCTAAAGTAGATAACGGCACGTGAGCAAGCACTTCTCCTGTCGCCGGGTTCACTACCTCTTCTGTTTTTGCTGTTTTCGCTTCGATCCATTTTCCGCCTACATAATTTTTTAATGTTTCTACTGTTGTCTGTGTCAATGAAAAAACCTCCTGTAATATTCTTTATTAAATAAGACTGTAAAGCACAATCGCCAATACTAATACGATACTTGGAACAATAATACTAACAAGGAAAACGGGTTTATATGCCCGGCTGTGCGTCTCGCCGCAAATAGCTCTTACCGTCGTAACAACGACTCCATTATGCGGAAGCGAATCCAGACCGCCGGATGCTAACGCAGAAATACGATGCATTGCACCAGGGTCTACTCCTTGCGCTAAATAAATAGGCGCTAGAATAGGCAGTGCAATCCCTAATCCGCCAGAGGCCGAACCAGTAATTCCGCAAATAACCGTTACCCCAATAGCCAGTCCCAATAATGGCGGTCCAGGCAGATTAACAAGTCCAGTTATCAAGGTATCAAATGCCGATACCTCTGCGGCAACACTTCCAAAACCAACGACCGCACAGGTATTTGCCAGTGCAACCAGTGCATTTTGTGTTCCTGCTGCCATTGAACTCCAAAATTCCTTAAGAAATTTCAACATCGTTAAGCAGGAAACAGCAATCCCTACAATTAATGCAATTAATAATGCCGTTGTCGGGTTCATAAACTGACCTAATATATTTAGTAAAACAATAACTAAAAAGAGAGGTAAAATAGCAACCACAATATTCGGCAGCGCCTGTGATTCATTTTCTTCCACAGCGGCAGCTGCCTCCTCTTTTTCTTTTTCCAGAACGGATTTTGGAGGAGAAAATTCTTCCCCGCCGGCAACCGCTTTCTTCACCATTGATCCAAGGTACAATCCGCCGGCAATCATAATCAGCAGGGAGCATAAAACTCCAATCCAGCCGCCTGCTGTCGGTGTAGTTCCAAAGAATTCTGTTGGAATAATATTTTGTATTTCCGGTGATCCCGGTGCAGTCATCGTAAACGAAATCGATCCAAAAATAAGTGCAGCAGGAATAAAACGATGCGGCAGATTGGCCGCACGGAACAGGGAAACAGCAATTGGGTAGACCGCAAAGCCAACTACAAATAAACTTACCCCTCCATATGTCATCACTGCTGCTGCCGCTACCACGGCAAACACGGCCCGTTTGACGCCGAATTTCTTTTTAATCCACTGGGCAATACTTTCCGCTGATTTGGTTTCATGCATAAACTTTCCAAAAATAGCACCCAATAAAAATACTAAAAACCATGAAGCAAAATACCCTGTAAAGCCCGTCATATAATTATCCAGTAATGCTGTTTCTAAATTCAATCCCCCTGTAACAGCTATAACTACTGAGCTGATCAGCGCAGCAACGATAATATGAATTCCCTTCATTGTCAGATAGACGAGCAAAGCAAGCGCAGCTATCAATCCGATAAAACTGATTATTTCCATCCCATTTATCCCCCTTGATATCATCCCTTCTATTACGACGTTTTTTCTATGCTAAACTGATACGAGAAACAAACATGATAAAGCTCCTCTACCTCTTCTTTTGTTGGTACTCTCGGATTATTTTGCGGGCTGCCGCTTGCCATTGCATCTTCCGCCATTTTACTGACAGCTGCTTCAAAATTCTTCTGATCGATTCCCCAGCCTTGTAAATTAGGAACATCTAACTCATAGCACAGTTTTTTTACTTCATAAACCGTCAGATCTGCAGCTTCCTCTTTAGAAAGCCTATCTGCGTCCGCATCAAAAAATTTCGCTAAATCAGCTAATCGATTCACACAATCATCTCTGCTGAAATCAAGCACAGCAGGAAGAAGCATTGCATTAGAAATCCCATGCGGTACATGGAACAACGCTCCAATCGGTCTGGACATGCCATGCACTAAGCACACCGAGGCATTGGAAAAAGCCATCCCCGCCTGCATGGATCCAATAGACATTGCTTCCCGGGCAGCCACATTCTCTCCTTCGTTATAGGCCGTTCTTATATTCTTTACGATTTGTTCAATCGCCGATAAAGCCAGCGTGTCTGTCATGGACTGTGCTTTTTTCGAAATATAAGCCTCCACCGCATGACTTAAAGCATCAATCCCGGTAGCAGCTGTAACGGATTTAGGCGATGATATGCTTAGAACAGGGTCTACAATCGCTACATTCGGCATCAGTAATGGCTGCTTAATCATCATCTTGACATCATTCGTTGTATCAGTGATTACGGTAACATCTGTTGCTTCTGAACCTGTTCCGGCTGTAGTCGGCACTGCTATATGCGGAAGCGGCTGCTGCTCTATTTGTTTCTTTCCACCCATATACTCTCCAATATAAATCCCATTTACTGCAGCGACAGCTACTGCCTTGGCCGTATCAATACAGCTGCCTCCACCTACGGAAATAACGACATCACATTTTTCTTTTTTACATAATTCCAATGCCTCAGCAACATAAACATCTGTCGGCTCTGATTCAACCCCTAAATAGACAGCGCTTTCAATCCGTCCCTGCAAAAGGATATCTCTGCACTCGCTGACATAACCAAGCTTCTCCATGATACGGTCACTGATAATCAGCGCCTTCTGCCCTTTTTCCGATGCTTCCTTCCCTATCTTTTTAAAAGCATCTTTTCCATAATGAATAGTCTGTGGTGTACGAAACACATTACTCTCTCCCATAAGTATCTCTCCTTCTCTCTTTCTTTCACTTTTTAAATAGCAAAAATCATGCCAAATTTTTAGAGCGCTGCTGTAAGCGTTTTAAAACAAAAAGTGTAGCTAAACAGCTACACTTCACTGAAAAGTTGTAGTTATTCTGCTACACTATTTATCCAAACCATGCTTTTTCATTTTTTTATATAATGTCGTACGGTGCATCCCGAGTTCCTTCGCTGCCTTTGATTTGTTGCCTCTGTTCTCTTCCAGCGCTTTCATCAGAACTTCTTTTTCTTTATTCTTCACTTCCCGCTGGAAGACGTAAGGCGTCTCCAGCAGGTCAAAACGCTTCAAATAGTTTGGAAGATGGTCTACATCGATGGTATCGGATTCAACTAAAATAACTAACTTTTCCATTGTATTTATCAGCTCTCGGATATTTCCATACCAGGCATAATTCATAAAAACAGCCATTGCTTCAGGTGTTACTTCTTTATCCGGAACATCATATTTCTTACACAAACTCGATAAGTAATGAGAAATCAGTACCGGGATGTCTTTCGGACGCTCTCTTAACGGCGGTATCGGGATTTCAATAACGTTGATCCGATAATATAAATCCTCTCTAAAGGTTCCCTCCCGAACCATTTCTAACAAATTCTGATTTGTCGCTACAACGATTCTTGCCTCCAGCTTTTCTTTTTGAACTGCTCCTACCCGTTCAAATTCCTTTTCCTGCAGCACACGCAATAATTTTGTCTGCATCATCTCAGGCATTTCACCAATCTCATCTAAAAACAGTGTCCCTCCTTTAGCTAATGCTAACTTTCCCGGTTTCCCGCCTTTTCTCGCACCTGTAAAGGCACCATCTGCATAGCCAAATACTTCAGACTCAAAAAGCTGCTCCGGTATGGCGCCGCAGTTGACACTGATAAATGGACCATGTTGATAATAACTCAGCTCATGGATGCTTTTAGCGAACATTTCTTTCCCAGTTCCGCTTTCCCCTGTGATTAAAGCGGTTGCATCTGTTTTGGCAACTTTTCGGGTAATCCGCTTCACATCCGTTATCTGTTCACTGGATCCCTTAATTTTTTCAATCGATGCATGCTCTATTCTGTTCTCCTGCAAAGGCTGCTTCACTCTGTCTTTATTTACAGCTGTCTGCATCGTTTTTTCCAAAAACCGATCATAGATTTGATATAGCTCTGTTACGCCTTCAAAAATAAGCATCCCGATTGCGCCCACCAGCTTTTCTTCTCTCCATATCGGTATCCGGTGCACCACCATCGGCTGCCCTTGGATGTATTGGATAACTCCCCGCTCCGGCATTCCATTTCTGGCTGTATGATGCAGATTGGTATTCTCAATAATTTCCTGTACTGGTCGTCCGACAGCATCCTTCTGATCAATTCCAGTAAAACGGCTGTAGGCTTCATTAAACTCAATAATGATTCCTTCCTGATTAACAACAGCAACCCCTTCATAAGCGCTTTCAAGAATAACATCCAAAATTTCGGCAGTATGAGAGGTTTGACTCAGCTCGTTCATATAAAACGATAAACATTGCTGTATTTCTTTTCTTGTTAATACGCCTGTCAGCTGCTGCTTCTCATTAACTGCAAAAAAGTAAGTATACGGCATTTTATAAAAATCGATGATGAACTCATCGGCTCGAATAATCGAAAAATCCTCCTGTGATATATAATTCGCAATCGACGCTTCGTTTTCCCCATCCAGGTACGCTTTCAGGATTGCTTTGGACGTAATGATTCCAACCGGATTCATAGATTCCCCTACAACAGGAAGGAAATCGGCTGCCAAATTATGAAGAAGCGCTGCTGCAGCTTTTACAGTTTCATTTAAATAAATGATCTCCGGATTCCTTCTCATCCAATTGCCGGCTTGACCATTTTCTTCATTTAATAGCTCTTGTGAATTCATTTGCAGCATGTTATCTTCCTCCAAAAATATAATGCTAAATGCTTTGATTATATTATCTTGATTATGCTTCTACAGCTGAGTATACCATAGTCTTATAAGAGAATTCATTTCAATTTCACCTGTGATAACCGTACAAATAATGTTTCGTATACGTTAAAAAACACAGCATCTATCGATGTAGAAATCACCATAGATACTGTGTTTACATGTTGAAATTTTCTTTATTTCACTGCCTTTCTTCTCTTAAAAACCTTCGCAATCAATGGATAACAAAGGGATAAAACAGTCAGCAAAGCAAGAACAATCGCAATCGGAGAAGCAAATAAAATATCCATTGGAGAATCATAAACAATCATTGCTCTCTGGAAATTTTGCTCCATATCTCCTCCAACAATCAAAGCAAGAATTAACGGTACAACAGGGTAATTCAGAATACGCATCAACAACCCAATAACACCGGCAATAATTAAAATATAAAAATCAATTGTACTGTATCCAAGCGTATATGCCCCTAAGAAGGAAAGAATAAGAACAATCGGATAAAGCACATTCGGCGGTGTTTTTAAGATTTTCACCAGCATACCGACCATTAAGATATTAATAATTACTAAGATAATGTTTCCAATAAACATACTGTTGATCAGCGTCCAAATCGTATCCGGACTATTTTCAAATAACAAAGGTCCCGGTGTGATTCCAATCATAACAAGTGCTCCCAGCATCACTGCTGTTGTCCCGGACCCAGGTATCCCCATGGTCAGCATCGGAATCAGCGAGCCGACAGCCGATGCACTGTTTGCGGATTCTGGTGCAACCAGTCCTTCTACAGCACCCTTGCCGAATTCATCTTTATTTTTGGATATTTGTTTTTCTGTACTATAAGATAACAAAGAAGCAATCGTTCCGCCAGAACCGGGAAGTACACCGAGGAAGAATCCGATCGGGCCGCTTCGGATAATCGGGGCAAGCGATCGCTTCCACTGCTCCTTCGTAAACCACTTGCTCCCGATGTCCTGCCCATTTGATTTTCCAGAGTATTGCGGTTTAAGTAAATTATAAAGCACTTCCCCTATGGCATAAATACCGATGATAATCACAATAAAATTAATACCATCTGTTAAATGCGGCAATCCAAAGGTGAAGCGGTGTACGCCGGATTGCAAATCCACTCCGATTGTACTGATACCCAATCCTAAAAACATGGTTAAAAAGCCTTTAATAATATTTCCTTGCGATAAGGTCACCACAGCAGATAAGGCAAATAGGAACAACAGCAAAAACTCAGCCGGCCCAAAATTTAATGCAAAATTTGCCAGCGGTATTGCTAAAAAGATAAATCCGAAGATTGCCATCACACCGCCAATCAGCGAAGCCATCGCAGCAATAGACATCGCCTGCCCTGCCAGTCCCTTCTTCGTCATCGGGTATCCGTCAAACGTAGCTGCAATCGAAGAACCATCTCCCGGCGTATTAATCAGAATAGAGCTGCGGGAGCCTCCAAATAAAGCTCCGTAGTAAATCGCTGCCATTAAAATCAATGCGCTGACCGGCTCCATTCCAAACGTTAATGGAATAAGCACTGCCACTCCTGTTGCCGCTCCAAGCCCCGGCAGAATACCGACAATTGTACCAAGAACTGCTCCAAGTAAAAGCCATAACAAATTAGCAGGCTGGAGCGCTGTCCATAATCCATCTAAAATAATATTTACATCCATTCTCGCACTCCTCCTCTAAGGCAGACTTATTTGCAGCAGCTCTGTGAAGCCATACCAGGTTGAAACAGAAACAACCAGTGTTACAACTACATTCAAGAGCCATTTCTTCATTCCGTTTAAATAAAACATAAGTGCTCCCATAAATAATATCGTTGCAATCAAATAACCGACATGTTCAAAAATAAGCGTATATATCACGCAAATTCCAATAATGATTGCAATTAATTTAAATGATTTCAGCTGGGCAATCAGCTCTAAATCTTTATTCTTCGCATATATTTGTTTACGTACATTGACTAAATCTGCGATAGAAAATACAAGCAATCCAGCACAAACAAATAAAGGAAAAAACTTTGGTCCATCCGGGTTGCCTAATGTTGCCGGATCTAATTGTATAATCATCGTGCCATAGATAACGCTGCCAATAATAAACATGACAGGCATGGCATACCGTATTGCTACCTGCATCCTATTTTCCCTCCTAAGGCGTTAAGCCAGAATCCTCTACTATACCTTCAAAAAATTCATTTTGATCTTGTAAAAATTCCTTTGTTTCTTCACTGTTCATATAGAATTCTTCCAAATTATTATTCTCTAAATCTGTTTGCCATTCTTCTGTTTCTACCATTTCACTCAAATAAAGGTCCCAGGAAGCAATTTCCTCCTCACTCATTCCCGGAGGGCCCATGATTCCGCGCCAATGCGGAAATTCCATATCAATACCCTGCTCTTTCCAGGTTGGTATATCCGGAAATGCGTCTAGTCTTTCTGGCGATGTAACAGCTAATATATCCACTTCTCCTGCTAAATATTGTTCGGACAGGTCAGATAACGAATTGCTGGTGACATCGATGTGTCCGCCAAGTAATGCATTCATAATATCGCCGCCGCTGCTGTAAACAAGGAACTGTAATTCTGTCGGATCAATGCCGTATTCAATCACAGCTTGGACAAAGGCCAGATGATTCCCGCTTCCTAAAGATGGACTGACACCAATCACCAGCGACTTTGGATCTTCCTTCAACTGCTCCAATAACTCTGTACCGCTGTCAATCCCTGCATCTTCCCGGACTGCCACAGCAAGCCATTCCGTAGATAACATGGCTAATGGCGTAAATTCTTCATGGGTTAATTCTGTCTGACCAAGCAATGGACCTGTAATTAATAGACTGGAATTTAATGCAGCAAAATGCGCATCCTGCTGCATCAAATATTGCCAGCCTACTTCCCCGCCGCCTCCAGGCTTGTTCACTACTGTAATATCCTCTTCTACGGTCCCGTCCGCATTCATCGCCCGCTGTGCAGAACGCGCTGTCCTGTCCCATCCGCCGCCCGGACTTGCCGGAGCAATAATCTCTATGTTTTTTTCAGGAAAGGTCCCTTTCCCTTCACTGGTATTCTCTGAACATCCTGCCAGAAGAATACAGCCAATAAATAATAAGCATAAACGCTTCATGTCAACACCTCTCAAAATAAATAATTAAGTAAACGCTTTCAATGATAGGGTAATTATTGCAAACCCAAAGAGGAAAAACAATATTTCGAATTTTATTCACTTAACATTCTTTAATGCCTTTTCGTCCTTTTTATCCATTAAGTGAAAAAAAGAGAATAAAAAAACACCCTGATACCAGGATGTTTTGAGGTTTTACTGTAAAATATATCTTCTTTCCGGCCGGCCGATAACCCCATAATTTAAAATGGTAGTAGCTTCTTCGTCAGATACGATATGCTCCAAATATCGTCTGGCCGTTGTTCTTGAAATCCCGACCAGCTGGCACATCTTATCGATGGTTACCCCTTCTGGATGCTCCCTTAACGCTGCTTTTACTTTTTCTAATGTAATGGAATCAATCCCTGTCGGCAAAGGCATATTTGTCCCTTTTTCTTCTATGCTTCGCTGGTATCCCCCTGTCAAAAAATAATCGGTATCGTTCGCTTTAAATTCTCCCGTTTCTTCAAACCATATCCGATCCTTTACATATTGTTTTACCGTATTTGTAAAATCATCCACCGTCACTGGTTTAATTAAGTACTGGTATACGCCATAACGTTTTGCCAGCTGCAAATGCTGCCGGTCTGTAGATGCAGAGACCATAATAATATCCAGATTCGGAGAATGCATTCGCAGGTAATGAAGCAATTCTGTCCCTAATATATCAGGAAAATAAATATCAAGGATGATCAGATCTACTTTCTCTTTTTCTATCAGCTCCTTGAGTTCTTTGCCATTCAGCGCTCTGCCAACAACTGTGATCTCTGAAAAAGCCTGCAGATACTTTTCATGCAATAAAGCTACCCGATAATCATCTTCTGCAATAACCACATTCATTTTTTCACCTCTTCTCCTTTTGGTAAATAGATAGAAAACACAGTTCCACCTTCAGCTGGGGAAGTCACTTCCATCTCTCCACAATACTTTTTCACCGCTTCATAGACATGAAACAGACCATAGCCTCTATTTTCCCCTTTGCTGGAATATCCTCTGGTAAAAATCTGCCCAGTCTGTTCTTTCGTCATTCCCGGCCCGGTATCTTCTATATCTATCACAATATCACTTCCAACATCAGTAACCATCACGGTGATTCTCTGTTCCTCCGATTCTAGTACAGCATCCATGGCGTTATCTAATAAATTGCCAAGCATGATAGCCATATCTGCAGCAGCTATTTTCGTTTTATCCAGATGACTTGCTTCTTCTATGATAAGTGCTATTTTTTTCTCAGCCGCCTTCACTAGTTTCCCTAATAAAATTGCCTGCGCTCCAGGGTCTTTAATGTTCTTTAACATTGGGAATGCTTGTCGCTTATCAGCGGTTTCTTCTTGAATCACTTTTAACGCTTCCTCATATTGCTCAAGCTGGATTAACCCCAACAGCACATACATCTTATTTTTAAATTCATGTGTCTGGGCACGCAGGCTATCTGCATAGCCCTCTATCTGCATCACTGTTTCTTGAAGCTGCTTCATATCTGTTTTATCTCGAAAACTGCAAATCGCACCGACAATCTGTTTATTTTCATATAAAGGAATGCAATTCGTAATAAATGTTTTCCCTTGGTAGACTTTTTCCTCATCATAGCTCGGCTTTCCAGAGAAAAGCGTCTCCGGCAGGCCAAGCAGTTGAATCGACTGCCGGAGCTCCATCGATGAATCTAGTAATGCCTTCGCAGAGGGATTAATCAAGGAAATCGCTTGCTTATCATCAATCACAATAATCCCTTCTTTTACTGCGTTTAACATGGCCTCCCGCTCACGGAACATTTCTGCGATAACTGCAGGCTCAATGCCCATCGTATCCTCCTGAATACTTCTGGCTAAAAACAACGCTCCGCCAACGCAAAGAATCATCCCAATGGATGCCACGATAACTAATCTTGTGAGCTTACTTACTATGATAGCGTTGATCGATTCTTCCAAATACTCGACTGTAACCGCACCGATAATTCTTTCCCCGCCATTGGCATCCACCTCTTCATAGATTGGTGCAGTGGTCATAATAGCAGGTCCAAGCGCCCCTTCCCCAGACTCTGTCACATAAGAGCCATATAACAGCGTCTGGTCAAATTGCTCTGTTTCTTCCGTTATACCGATGTGGTTTTCATCTGGATGGATAATATATTCTCCGTCTCGTGTAACTACGGTCACAACCGGATTTTCTGCCTGCAGCCGCACACGGTCAATAATTCCCTGTAATTCGTCATGGTCACTGCTGCTGACAGCTTCCTCCAAAGCCGGCATAAAGGCCAGTCCATTAGCCGTCTGTCTGGATAATTGCTTGTATGTATCCTGGGCATTGCCAATCTCAAAATAAGCAAACACAGAAATAAATAATAAAATAAGAAAAGTAGATAAAGTCAGAAATATAAAGACAATCCGCTTTCGAATCGTCATATTTTTAATCAAAGAAAACATTTATACCTCCTTTTCTATTGATCCATGAGTCTATTTCGTTTTATGTAATGGCATTATCAGTTTATCGGAAATCTGGTGTTGGGGCAAGAGAACTAGATTCGTTGTAGCCCTGTTTCTATATACAATATGGATTATCTCTTTTGTTCTTGTCACATGAAAGAAAACCCTTACAAACAAAATACACATAGTAGGTTTATAACATCTCCTCAATTTAACTAGAACTTTTTCTCACAATTTCTTCTCTTTTTATGATATATTGTTCTTTATTCTAAAATATTTCACACACCCTTAGAAAAACCTATCACGAGGAGAGACAAGAATGACAACCATCTTATTTAAAAATGCCAAGGTGTTTACCGGCAAAAATACGGATTTTGAAGGGATTGACTTTGCTGTAGATACAGAAGCAGGCCAATTTATCAACAAAGAAACAGCAAACGCAGATGAAACGATCGACTTAAAAGGGAAATATGTCATGCCCGGCTTAATCAACGCCCACACGCATATTATCTTAGATCCTTTCTTCAAAATCGGCGGCCTTTCTTCGGTCAATGCATCTCAGACGGGAGCCGTCGTAAACACGTATATTGCAATTGATAACCTGAATAAACTTTTAAAACACGGCGTTACGTATATACGTGATGTTGGTTCTTCTGACAACATTGATTTACAGTTATCTAAATTAGAAAAAGAAAATAAAATAACAGCCCCTGGAATTATCGGATCCGGTCCTGCCATCGTAATGACAGGCGGGCATGGCGTAGAACTCGGATGGGAGTCGGACGGCGTAGATGAGATTCGTAAACATGCCCGCACCAATATTAAAAATGGAGCACGAAATATTAAAGTCATGGCAACCGGCGGCGTCAGTATGGATGGGGAAACACCTAATGATGTTCAGCTTAGCGTCGAGGAAATGCGTGCTGCGGTGGACGAGGCACATCATAAAGGCTATACTGCCTGTGCACATGCTCAAGGAACAGAAGGAATCAAAAACGCCATCCGTGCTGGAGTAGATTCGATTGAACATGGGATTTATTTAGATGATGAAGCCATCCAGATGATGCTGGATAATGATACTTATCTTGTTCCAACCTTAATGGCACCTTGGGCAATCAATCAACATCCGGAAAAACTGCCTGATTTTATGGTAAAAAAATCACTTGCTGTTCAAGAAGCACATATTGAAAGTATTGGCAAAGCAGCGAAGGCTGGAATTAAAATCGCAATGGGGACAGACTCCGGAACTGCTTATAATGACTTTGAGAAAGGGCCCTCTCAAGAGCTTGAACAGATGGTCGATGCTGGTTTAACACCATTGCAGGTATTACAATCAGCTTCTATCAATGCAGCAGAACTGTTGAAAATAAATGATTATGCAGGCTCTATTGAGACAGGCAAGCTTGCTGATTTTATTATTATTGAAGAAAATCCATTGGAGGATATCAAAGCTGTCCAAGCGGATAAAATTGTTTATAAAAAAGGGAAGAAAGTAGAATAACTCTACAGAAAATAACTGGACTTGCAAAGGTAAGATATATCTTGCAAGTCCAGTTGTTTATATTCACCACACTTTTTTTGCGTTTTCCAAATCAGTTAAACTGATAAAGCTCTTTTGCATTGGAGGCGGACAAATGCGATTATGCATTTTTATTTGTTTATTTATTTTCTTAATATCCTTTTCAGTTTGAGCTTCCTGTACAAATACACTGATTTCCTTTTGCAGCTTCAACCATGGCGGTAAATAGCCTGCATCCTTCGCTATTTTTTGAAAATGCTGGAACGTATCCTTTTCCATATAATCCTTCGTTAGCGGTTTTCCCTTTCCCGGCAAATTCTTTTCATAGCTATAATCGTTCTCTTTAATCATATCTCCAATTAAATCATTGTATTTCCTTTCCAAATAAATCCCCCCTGCTCTTATTTGTTTAAGCAATCCAATGAACCATTAAGATCAAGTGAATTTAAATAATACTTCTACTTTTCAGTATACTGTTTAATTATATATCGCGCTATTAATCTTCTTTATTATAAAAAAATGAAACGTGCTATGCTTTCTTAACAACTATCTCCACATAAAAAAGCTGCCCCATAAAGTAAAATACCTCATGGAGCAGCCAGACTGCATTGCAGTAACATCTATTGTGACATTTTTTTCTTTTCGGAGAAGAGCTTCCCTCTTTCCAGCCATTTTTGTTTGGCTTCTTTCCTTCGCTTTACTTCTGCTTTTACAAGCTTTGGATAAGTATCTTCAGCAAAGTCCTGGACGCTGTCCCAATCTGAAAAGAAAAGAACCTTCATATCTCTGGAACCATCCTCATTACGGCGTTTATTCAGGCAAACGCCAAAAATCCGGTTCGATTCCTCAATCATTTGTTTAAATAAAAGGGGATGTTTTTCCTGATCTCTGTACAGTTCTTCCATCATTCCCATATAATGCGAATCGTAATGATGGAACGGCATTTCGGAATCAATGCTTTTACTGCTGCGATAAACTTTACGGTTGTTTGCGTAAATCCATATTAAAGTACCATAATCCAGATTTTCCTTTGTACTTACGATAACTTTTTTCATGTTTGTCATCCTGTCTAGAGGAAAATTTAGCATGGTAAATATCATTCTTAAAATCTCCGTTTATTAAATAATGCTACCTCTACTCTTTAGTATACACTACTTTCACTTTAAAAGCTTGAAAACTTCGAAGAACCTACTTTGAAAACTCCATATTCCAGCTGTAGTAGTCATTTTCTTTATTCTTTTCATAGCTTAAATAAGCATTGAATTTCTTTCCTTTTTTACTTGTCAGACCTTTCACAAAGACTTTCTTATCCTTCAACAGTTTTTTCACCATGGTTTTCGTCGGCTTCTTCCGCATCGAAGCTAAATATTTATCATTTTTCCAAATGGCAAATGTACAGCCCTGCTTCCGGTTGCTGCAGTTAAAGGCTTTATAGCCATCTATTACCTTGCCTCCGCACTGCGGACAGGTTCCCACTACTTCATTGGTTGCCCGTGTCTGCGTTACCTTATTGATAATAACGTCCTCTCCATGCTTGATTGTTTCAACGGATTCTGATGTAAAATGAAAAACGAGCCGGAGAAATTCCTGCTTGCCCGCTTTTCCTTTTTGAATATCCGATAAGGCTTTTTCAAGACGTCCGGTGAACTCTAAATCAAATAAATCTTTTACAGGAAAAGTGGTAACCAGCCGTTTACCAAGCTCTGTACAAAGCAAATGCTTACTTTCCGTTGTAATATAGCCTATATCCTTCAACTTTTTAATGGTTTCAGCTCTTGTTGCAGCAGTGCCAATACTAAAACCGGTCAAAATACTGCCCATCAGCTCCTCGCTTTCATCCTCCTGGTAGCTTTTCCCGCATGTTTCCATGACACGCAGCAAGGTTCTTTCAGTATGATGCTTCGGCGGCTTGGTAACATGGGAAGTGACCTCAGAATCGCTCACCTGGACACGCTCCTGCTTCTCCACCGATGGCAGCAGGGTATCCTTAGATTGGATATTCTCTACCTTTTTCCATCCTTCTACCAGCTGTACCTTCCCTTTTGAATGGAAAACACCAGATAAATCCACATCCAGAATTTTGGTAGTCAGCTTTGTCTCTTCATATTCTGCTATCGGCATAAATTGCATAATAAAGCGGTTTTTGATGGCTGTGTAGACAATTCCTTCATCTGCCGAGAGCCGTTTAGGCTTCATATAAGTGGGAATGATTGCGCTGTGACTTTCCACTTTTGCGTTATTAAAGACACGCTTTGTTTTCATAAACTTCATTTCATCCTTATAAGGAAGCTCTTCGGAATGCACCTTTAAGACATGGGCTGTTTTTCCAACCAGGCTTTCTTCTAAGGCAGTACTCGCAGTTCGCGGATAGGTAATCAGTTTTTTCTCATAAAGTAACTGAGCCACCTTTAATACCTTATCAGATGTCCATCCCTTGAACTTATTCGTTATAAACCCTTGCAAATTGGATAAATTGAATAGAAACGGCGGAAATTCCTTTTTCTTTTCCACCTGCTTATCGGTAATTATGGCTTGTTTGTTCTGAATCGCTTCGTTAATTGGCTCCAATAACTCTTTTTTCTTAAATTTATCCTCTTTGTTTTCGACATAAGTCCCTTCGTATTCGTGGTTAGCCGCCGTTTGAAAGGTTGCAGTCAGTTTAAAATAATCCTCTGGCTTAAAATTTTCAATCTCTTGATCGCGGTCATAGATTATTTTTAGAGTTGGGAGTAGCACCCGGCCTATATTTAACGCTTTGCTTTTACCCTGCTGATATTTTAACGTTGCCACGGATGTCAGGTTAATACCGATAACCCAATCTGCCCATTGTCTGCTGATTCCCGCATCGCGCAACGGCTTCATCCTATCGTTTGATTGGAGATTTTCCAGGCCTTGCAGTACTTCATTTTGCGTCCATTCATTTAAAAGCAGGCGATATACAGCTGCCTTTGGCTTCACCCCGCCCCGATAGATGATACTGTCTGCAATCAGCTGTCCTTCCCGGTCATAATCACATGCTGAAATAATTTCGTCCACATCATTCCGCTTCATTAAAGCATGAATCGTTTTTAACTGTTTTGCAGCTCCGCCATCTGTCTGCGCCCGATTTCTTGGATTGCTTTTCACTTTATATTTAAATTCAGAAGGGATAAAAGGAAAATTATCCATTTTCCAGCTTCGCATTTTCCCATCATAGTCCTTTGCATCATACAGCTCGACAAGATGGCCAAATGCCCAGGTAATCACATAGCGCTCCCCTTCAAAATAGCCGTCTTTCTTCGATTTTATATTTAATGCATCTGCAATATTTTTTGCGACAGATGGTTTCTCTGCTAAGATTAATCGGACTCCCATTTCGAATTCATCGCCTTTCCTTAAAAGCCATATCAGCTGGTTTTTCGCTATCATTTTTTTATATTAGAAACATTCGTTCGATATCTTATTATGCCATAGATTTCACTTTTTTTCTAATAGATACCTAAAACCGCAGTTTATCATTCGTGCTCGCTTATAATTTATCGTTATATGGTTAAACTAGCTTCATTGGTGATTGTAATCACCATATTTACTTACAGGAGGTGCCCCCATGTCTGAGCAAAATAAAAATCGCAACAAGGATAAAGGAAAGCAAAATAATCGCAATAAACACAATAAGACAGGCAATGATACAGAGTTTGCGAGTGAAAATAGTGAATTTCTGAACTTAGACAATAAGAAAAACAAACGAAAAAGGTAGCATCTTTACGAAAGGGCTGAGTGACCAGTTGACTCAGCTTTTTTGTTGCCTAGTTGTAAAACCGCTTCCCTTTTTTCATATTTATATGGAAATGTTTGTTGCTATCCATTATACTAAAAACAGACGAGGGTCAAAGAAGCCCTGTCCGCTTTATATCTTCATCATTTCCCTGCCTGAAAACATCTTCTTTAAAAATTCCTTCACAGCCTGATTCCATTTTTTATCGCTTCTGCTGCCACTGTATTTTTCTTCAAAACAAAGCCCGTACCTGGTTAAAATCCTGCGTATTTCTTTCTAGTGCAAATATTTCTTTTTATGCTCCTGTCGCCAAACCCGTTCCCAATAGTTTTTACAATTCTATATGTCCATTTACTTTGACTATCGAAGTTTTACAACCCGGCTAGAATACTTTATGATTAATTTAACATACTTACCTATTTATTGAATTGAAATTACACAAAAGGAAGGAAAGTCTAAAAATGAAAAAACATATAAAATTCTCCTGCTACAGTCTTCTGCTGCCTCTCATTTTTTTGCTTATTGCCTGTTCAGACAATACAAATAATGAAGATAACTCTGGTTCTGCCACAGATAAAACTACTGAAGAACCGGGTACAGCAGACGATGAAGACTTACCGGATGGAGAGGAATCAGAAGACCCTTCAGAATCAGATAACTCATCGGAAGATTCCTCCGAAAATGACTCTGATGATCAGTCAAGTGATGAAGCAGAAACAGATGCTTCGGAAGATAGCTCTGTTGAAGAGGAAGAAAGTAACGATAGTTCTTCGGAAGACGAAGAAGCGGGGAACGATCAGGCATTATCGGACTATTCTTCCGAAGAAATTGAGTATGCCCGCGTCTGGCTGCAGCTTGGGCCAAATCAAGATATCGATGAACTATACGTCGAACATATTCCAGCCGGCACCCCGCTTGATCCCAACGATGAAGAAAATGATATCAGCTACCCGGAAGAGGTGATTCAGGTCTCCGGTTCCCGTATCGCAGATGGCATGATTACGTATAGCGGAAATGGAGACGGTACCATTAATGTATATGACATTCCATATGGAAATCGCTGGTACGGAGGAATGCCTCGTCCGGATGATGTTGATTTAGAAGAGGTAAAGGAAGATATGCGAGAGATGATTGAAAATACCGAGACGGTCACCATTGAGCCTGGTGAGGAGGAAGATGTTATAGCTATTATTGAAAAAATGTATATTATTGATTAAGACGATTGGGGATTCTTGCAGAAAGCCTGATTGAATATAATATCGATTAAAGATAAGGCGGCTGGAAAGTATCTATTCCAGCCGCCTTATCTTTTATTTACACGTTAGGAAAGCATAAAATTTTAACGAAGAAGAATTTCAATGTAGTAAAAATTTTTAGGTACCAAGTCGGTTTTGATGGGGCGAGTAATCGCAGTCCCAGCCCCAACTAAGGCATTCGTTATCCTTTATTGAAAAAATCCTGCTAAATATTGATCCTGCGCGATAACGACATAGCTGCCATCAGGATTTTGCATCACATGAACAGTAAGCTCTACAGGAGGCAGGAGCGTATCGATGGCATTATATTTTTCAATCAACAGCTCGATGGTTTTCGAATCAACTTCTTCACGTGTAATGTCACCATTTTCAATAAGCTCAAGCAATTCCTGGTCTACTTCCTGATAAATGGACGTATCACTGATTCCTTCTATGGAAACCGTAACCATAATACTATCTGCCGATTCCGCCTGTGCTTCAACAATCTCATAATCCGCAGTAGACAATGCATACATCACAGCATCCGCTAATTCGATAATTTCTTGTTCTGCCACATTGGTCCCTTGCATATTTCGTTCCGTGTTTTGGATATATATATCCTTGAACATATCCCGCTGTGTCTCAGCTTCTGTTGTTTTCTCTTCTTCCGAATAAGTGTCTGGCAAACGCTCGATAGAGGCTTCCGCATCCTGGAAGACCGTCGCCTGAATAAGTGCATCCAAATAATCCGATGCTCCTGTTTCCAGTGTTTCCCTCTCTTCCTCGCTTATATCTGTTGTTTCCGCATCTGCGGGCTCTGTATCCTCTGCTGTCACAGTGACTGCCGGAATTTCAATTGGTTCAGCATCATTATGATTAGAGTATGTATACAAATAATTCTGATCATTCGTCAAATCATGAAACGTATACGTAAATTCCTGTTCCATTTCCTGCAGATGATGGGTCTCTTTTTCAATAACCATTTCAAGTGTGAATTTATCAATGTCAAAATCGGCGGGGTCAAAATCCACTCTTTCCGAGCCCTCGGTAATTCGGAGTGTTTGTTCCGCGATTCCTCTGCCTAACTCTTCGATATCTGTTTCATCCCCATTGTATGTAAGGACATAATCTTCATCTCTTGCTTCCATATCAAATTTGTTATGAATATCCGGGTCTATGGATACGAAAAAGGCAAATGGCATTTTCATCCTGCCTAATTGATTATTAAAGATATGTTCGAGTTCCTCCTGATCAGCGGTTGTTGTTGCAAAGCTCTCCATGACCTCCCCTTCAGCAGTTTCCATCAAAAAGTCACTATTGTCTCTATACAGAGCAAAGTTCCCCAGGTTGTAATAATCGATATCCTTTTCAAAGTCAAACACGCCATTCCCCGATAACGTTTCGCCTTCGATATTTTCTTCAAACTTCACGTCTAACGAGGTCATATCCTGCTCCAACTGCTCCATTTCCTCCAAAACCTCTGCAGCCTCAGGCTCGGAGCACCCGGCTAAAAATAAAATAATAATGAATCCAGCTCCAAAGATATAATTTTTCAAAATAAAGCTCCCTCTCCCTTCTTTTTTAATGTAAACGTTATACATATATTATACGGAGAGAACAACTGGTTGACTAGAGAGAAAGAGAAAAAAAGGTATAAATGCCCATTTAACATGCCACAGTACAAAATACTGTGGCAGCACCCATGTTATATACTTTTTTAAAGAAAACCCGGGAAATCATTCTATGAAAATCTGTGAATTGCCCCTAGTCGCCCTGCGATTATTTATTCCATGCGATTTATGACCACTTCTTGAATAATACAACAAGCTGAAATTTATTATCCTCCAGCTTAGCGTCTATCTGACCACCTAATTTCATAACCAATTGCCTGACAATATGCAAGCCTAATCCTAGCTGTCCGCCAGCTCTGCTGCTGTCCATCCGATACGACCGGTCAAAAATCCGATGGAGTTCCGTTTTGTCATCCAATACGGTGATATCATTTTCTGCTTCCAGCCTGACACATTCCTCTTCTTCTGCCAGCCTGATGGTAAAATAACTTTCCGCATATCGTAACGCATTTTGAACAATATTACTGATAATCCGATGGACTGCTTTTTCATCTGCTAAAATGGGGGGTACAGCCGTCTCGTCTATTTCTATCTGCAGCTTATTTTTCTCAAAATCATGGTAAAACAGCAGCATCGTATCCACTACCAGCTGATTCAAAGATACCTGCTGGATACTGAATTTCTGGTCCGAAGATTCTATTTGGGAAAGCTCATAAAACTGATCCACCATCATCGTTAAATGATCAATTTTCTTTTGAATAATAGCCAAAAAATCTTTTTTTTCTGCATCCGACAAAGAGGGATCTGCCATCAATTCAGAAAATCCTTTTATTGATGTTAACGGCGTTCTTAAATCATGTGAGAGATTGGTGATTTCCTGCTTTAATGCTTCTTCTCTCCTTTGCTTACGCTGTTGATCCTGCTTAAATAGATGAATTAACTGATTGATATTTTCAATAAACCGGAGCAAACCTCTGCTGTGTGTATTTGTACGGATTAGTTCGTTTGTGCCAAAGTTCTCATTAATGCCTTTGAGCTGACTGGTTATCCTTCTGATATCCCAATAAAGTAACAGCAGCATGCTGATACAAACGACTAATAATATACTCAATATAACAATAATCAACCAGCTGCTCACTGTCACCCCTCCTCCTTAATCCATATCCTGTTTCGTAAATCTGCCCGCTCCTATCCACAAAGCAATGATGCTAATGACAGCACCGGTCACCCAATAACGATAATCCAATTGTACAGATTGATTCATAAAGTGCATTAAATTATCCGTCAATAACGCACCTGGAGCAAATGTATATAACTCATTTAATCCATTCACCTGACGGAAAATAAGGCGCAACACATCATCGAAAAAAATATAGATAACTGCGACAATAATGATATTATATATATCAGCGATTTTCAGCATTTTTAATGCATGTATCAAAATAAAACCGCTGAGCACAATCGGCAGCATATTAAAGCTTGCAATGAAGAAATTGCTGACTACTCCTTGGTCCTCCGCAAAAAGACTCTGCCCTAATCCTATCATCAGAAGTAAACCTGCTGCACAAACCAACAAAAAATAACCTAGCGTCACAAGCAATTTTGACCAGAAGATGACGCTTCGAGAGATACCGAAAGAAATTGCCTGTTTTGTCAGCATAATATCCTTACCAGTCAATATGCTATTATACAAATAAGAGATAATAATTATTTGTATCCCCATACCAATGACATTCGAATAGAAAAAGCTGCTTGTGCCGTAACGGAAATCTGCATCTACACTGCTAAAAAAATATAAACAAAATGCAGCACCTGTAATTAGGAGAAAAAAGATAGCAGTAGTGAGATATAAGCTTTTCCTATGCAATATACGGTAGTTTTCACTTTTCAAATAGTTAATCATTTTTCGCCACCCCCCTCCACTAAACCTAAGAAATATTCCTCTAAATTCAGTGCTTCTAGCCGGAATTCCATCACCAATACATCATTTTTGATTAAAAGGCGGTTTATTTCTCCAGCCTTCTCAATGTGGTTTTGTATCGTGATAACCTGGTCAGGAAGGGATTTATATTGGATATCCTCATAAGTGCGTTCTAATAGCTGTGCTGTCTTGGCTGTGTCATCCACCTTTAAATGGATTTGTTTCCTGCTTTTTTCATCCAGAAGCTGCTTGCTTACATCCTCGACAATCACCCCGTTTTTGATAAATACAAACCGCGTTGCCAACAGCTGCAATTCCGTTAAAATATGGCTGGAAATCAAGATGGTTATTTGCTTTTCTTGATTTAACCGGATCAATAACCTGCGAATTTCCGTAATACCTTCCGCATCTAAACCATTAATTGGTTCATCAAGCACTAAACAATCCGGGCTGCTTAAAAGAGAAAGCGCGATTCCCAGCCGCTGCTTCATCCCCATAGAGTATTCTCTAAATTTTTTCTTCTTTTGATTGGCCAGCCCGACAATTTCCAATACGTCATATATCCGCTTCTTTTCCGCAACTCCCCTTTGAATCCGGAAGTACTCCAGGTTTTGAATTGCTGTAAAATCCGGGAAAAAGACCGGCGTCTCTATCATAAATCCCATTCTTTTTTTCGCCTGCATCATTTCTTTGCCGGACTTACCAAACAAGTAAATTTCTCCCGTTGTCGGCGTTAACTGCCCTGCAAGCATTTTAAAAATAGTCGATTTACCAGCACCATTTTTACCAATTAAGGCACAAATCTCTCCTTTTCCTACAGAAAAATCAAGCGGTTTAATGACTTCTTCCTGCTTAAATTTCTTAGTTAATGTATACGTCTGAATAACAGCACTCATTTTCTCGGCTCCTTCACTCTATTTTCTTGTTTCCAGTTTAGCGCAAGAGCCATTAAAATCCTTTAAGCAAATCATAAAGAATTCATAAAGAAAGACAGAACAGAATCAAACCAGCATGAACCCGACACCCCAAATGGTTCTGATATACTCTTCAGGTGTGACTTCAGCCATTTTTCTGCGCAGATTGGAGATATGGACACTAATGGTATTATCATCCCCGACATACGTGCCTTTCCAAATTTTTTCGTAAATCTCTCTTTTAGAAAAAGCATGCTCCGGATGACTCATAAATAAGAACAAAATATCAAACTCCGCATTGGTTACCTGCAATGATTTGTTCTCTAGTGTGACAGACAGCTTTTCAGGAAAGATAGTCAGACCACGCCATACCTTTTCGTCTTTTTGTGAGGGCTGGCCAATCGATTTTCGCAGCTGAACCTCTACACGGGCTTCTACTTCTTTCTGGTGAAATGGCTTGGTTATATAATCATCGGCTCCCATTTTCAAGACTTGGACTTTATCCTCTATTCCAACCTTTGCGGAAATCACAATAATGGGGATTGCGCTTTCCTCTCTGACCTGGGTAATAAATTCTTCGCCGCTTATCCCCGGCAGCATCAAATCTAATAAAATCAAATCGAATGGATTGCTTTTCAGCTGCAGCAGACCTTCTGTCCCTGAATAAGCAGAAACTGGCGCCATCCCCATTTTTGTTAAAATTACCTGCAGCAGTTTGCTGATTTCCTGATCATCTTCAATAATTAAAATTCGTTTCTCTTCATTCACGTTTACCACTCACTTTTGTATGATTGCTATTACTTTATTATAATAATCACTCTTTTGTCGTTTGAAAAGTGCACCTGTCTAAATCTTCACCAAAACAAATAAAGGAGTGCATAGGAAATTTAAAATGCATACTCCTTTATATAGAAAAAATAATCAATTAATAACCTGTTACAGCATTCTTTAATATAGGCATGTTTTCTGTGTTTAAATGCTTCCCCTCCACACATAAAACAGTCATCTGAGAATCTGTTCCTGCAGCATGAAGCGCTCCTTTTTCCCAAAATGCTGCTTTACCGGCAGTCAGAGGGATTTTGTTCTCCTCCTCGCCGCAGACCCAGCCTTCTCCAGATACAATCATGAAAAGCTGATCCGCCTGTGCTTCGTGGAAAGGAATGTTATCCTCTATTCTTAAATACATATAACTCATTCTTATATCATCGGCATCAAATAAAAGACGATGCGCAGTAAATTTCGTTGTCTCTGAATCCATCGATACACCGGATTCTTGCTCAAACGAAATAATCTTCAAATGAACCAGCCCCCTATTCTGATTAAATCGCAAAACCTATTCCGCTTCATAACGAATCATCGTCCACATCCCAATATCTTTAAAGCCCATTCGTTTATAAATGCTTCCAGCCGCAGGGTTATCATAAAAAAGACAAAGCGACTTCCCCTCTGCTAATAATGCAGTGCATAATTTCTCCATACACTTCGTTGCATAGCCTTGACGCTCATACCCTGGGCGCGTACAAACAGCAACGATCATGGCAGAATGGGAATTTTCAGCGGTCGTCGATGCAGATGCAACCATCGTCCCTTCCTCATCACGAATAAAATAGGTGCGTCCTGTCTTATTTTTCTCTGCATGCTCCCTCGATTCAACAGTTATATTACTTGCTGCAAATTCCGGAATAGACTCCAGCATTTTGATGTTCTCTTCATAATCAACAGGCTGCAAATATTCTACCTGCTCAGCTTGTTCTAAAGTCGTTGTGTAGCTTAATTCTTCACAAGCTGCATAATACATTTCTCTATGTACACGAATGACTTTATCCATGTGTTTAAGCAAAGGGGTGACAGCCAGTTTCAGACCACTCACATTGCACCGCTGTTTATAGTCGTTAGTCCTCTCCGCAAACCCTTTTACATCATACTCCCCTTCACTGTAAATAATGAAATTCTCACGATAGCGCAGGAGAACAGCGATTAAATCTTCCTGTTTCCATTCTCCCCAGACATCTTGAATATCTGAGTCATAGCCAAACGCTTCAATGTCTCCAATAATAAACAAATTTTCTGCAGCCTTAGGCTCAACTAACTCCATTACTTTTACATGATCCTCTTTTGTCAGTTTTCGTATCATCCTGCTTCCTCCAATAGACGTCAATAGTAGCTTCTAATTTTACATTCTTTCAGGTAAGACATTCATTCCTTCTCTTACTCCTCATCGCATTCCCATCAATCAGAAACATGAATCAATATTTTCCCGGTACTCTTCCTGCTGCTGATAAAATCATGTGCTTCCGCTATTTTTTCAAGAGGAAACACTGCACCGACTTTTATTTCTAATTTTCCGCTCCTTATCAATTCAAGGACATTTTGAGATACGGCTTCCAATGTCTCCGGCCTTTCTTTTCTAGTGGTACCTAAGCTGAATCCCAGTACAGACCGGCAGCTCGCATGCACGTCCTTTGTATTAAAATTTCCAATGCCGCCTGATGAATTCCCAAAATGAACCAGCCTGCCAAAATGAGATAAAACCTTCATACTTCTTTCTGTTATCTCTCCAGCCTGCGAATCAAAAATAATATCTACACCTTTACCATCTGTTGTTTCTTTTATTTTTTCATCAAAATCCGTATATGTATAAACATCATCCGCTCCTAATTCAAGCGGCACGCTGCTTTTTTCAAGGCTGCTGACCGTACCAATAATTCGTTTGGCCCCGAGCAATTTGACCATCTGAATAATCGTTGAACCGACACCACCGGCCGACGAATGGACTAAAACCGTATCATCTGGAGTTATTTGCGCTAAATCATGTGTTAACTTATAAGATAAAAATCCGACAGTCGGGCATGCTGCAGCCATTTTAAAATCTAATTCATCTGGAATTTTAAAAGTAAGTAACTCCGAGGCCAGGACATATTCCGCATAGGCGCCCCCTTTTGGAAAGCATATAACGCGGTCACCAGGCTTGACACTTTCTACAGATGCTCCAACCTTCTCGACTGCTCCAGCGGCATCTAAACCTAAAATCATCGGGAAATTCGCCTTCGCTTTACTGCCATTTCTGTTCTTAATATCAGCATAATTCACGCTGGTATAAATTACTTTAATTAAAATTTCATCGGGTTGAGGTTCTGGCTTTGGTATTTCTTTGAATTGCAGCACGTCTGATCCGCCAAATTCATTCATCACAACCGCTTTCATCTTATTTCCTCCTTTTTTATGTCAGCTCTTTCTTAAACAGAACGCGATCATTGCCAAACCCATCATAATTTGCTTTTACTGCTGCACCATCTACTGTTTTGTCTCCTCGCTCGATCACAAAGCCCATTTTTTGATGAAACGCAATCGATGTTTTATTTACGGGAGAAGTGATGGAGCGGATGATTTTCCGATCAGCCATTTTAACTTTGGTGAAAAATTTCTCATAAAGTGTTTTTCCAATGTCTTTCTTCCTGTAATCCGGGTGTACACCGACAAAATGAATATATGCTTCATCTGACTGATCTTGAGATAAAAATCCAATTAAAAAACCTATTATCTCGTCATCTTCTTCTGCGATAAAGCTGGTATTCTTAAAATGTTGAAAAAATAATTTAGGCAGCATTCCTGCCATATCACGCCCGCCCCACCAGTCGTTTATCTGCGGAATCAGGACATCATAATCCGAACTTTGTAAACTGCGAATTTCCATTCTACATTCTCCCTTTTATTTGAAACGATGTACTATCATTCGTATAAATTCTTTTATTTACCATGATAAAACAGCTGAATATTCTTATTGTTATTACTAATATATCAAAAAATTATAATGATTTCTTTCTTTGTTTGAATTTTTTTGGAATTTATATTTAATTTTTCACGCCCGTATGTTAACCTTGATTTAAATTAGGTTGACAAAGAGAGGAGCGTTTTTTTGTTCAAATCGTTTAAAAATCAATTCATCCTTTCGTCAGTTGTTTCAATATTATTCATCATAAACACTTACTTACTTTTTAATTTTACTTATCAAATCAGTGACATAATGGCAAATTTATTTTTGTTCATCACCTTAGCTTCCGTTTTCAATACTGGTTTATTAGCTCAAAAGTATTTTCATTCAAAACAATCTTCTCTAAATGATTCATAGTACGTATTCAAAAAAGTTCGACAAAAAGGAGATTTGGAAAGCTCACCTCTCCAAATCTCCCTTGCTCATCACTCTTATTTCCAGACATCTTCAGCAATTCGCACAACATGCCGGATTTTTTCCCATTGCTGTTTCTCACTCAATAAATTCCCTTCCTCTGTGGAAGCAAACCCGCATTGAGGACTCAGGCAAAGCTGATTCAACGGTACATAGCCCGCCGCTTCTGTAATTCTTGCTTTAACAGCCTCCGGATCTTCCAGCTCGCTGAACTTAGACGTGATAAGACCCAGCACAATGAATAAATCATCACGGTTCACATGGCGTAAAGGTTCAAATCCGCCCGAGCGGTCATCATCAAACTCCAGGAAAAGACCATCCACCTGTAAACCGCCAAAAATCGTTTCTGACACCGCCTCGTAACCGCCGCTTGACATATAGGTAGATTGGAAATTCCCCCGGCAAATATGCATTGTTACCAGCATATCATCCGGTCTGTTCGCAATCGATTCATTGATTGCTCTCGCACATAATTCAGCTGTTTTCTCTGGATTTCTTCCTTTTTCAAGCAACGAATTTCTGCCCTTCTCTGAGAAAAAGGTTGCCCAGGACGTATCATCCAACTGTAAGTAGCGGCAGCCTTCATCGTATAATGCCTGAATCACCCCTTGATAAGCAGCAACCAGGTCATCAATAATGGCTTCATCATTTTCATAAATTCCTTCTTCAAAATCCGCCCGGAAAAAGAGCATGTTCGGACTCGGAATCGCAAATTTTGCAACCGCATCCCCGGCAATACCATGCAGGAATTTATAATGCTCAATCATATAATGATTACTAAAACCAATTTTACCGGTTACCTTAATGCCTCGTTTTTTCGTTTCCACACCAGTGAATTGCAAGCCTTGCTCCGCGGTATAGCCTTCCACGCCATCGAAGCCTTCCAGAAAATCAAAATGCCACCAGGCACGGCGAAACTCCCCATCTGTCACCGATTGAAGACCTGCTTTTTTCTGCTGTTCTACCAGTTTGATAATTTCCTCATCTTCCAATTGACGCAATTGTTCTGCACTGATTTCTCCTTTTGCCCTCTGGGCACGCGCTTCTTTTAAACGCTTGGGACGAAGAAAACTCCCTACATGATCTGCTCTGAATGGAGCCCGTGTATTTTTTGTCTCTGCTGATATCGCCATCGAATACCCCTTCCTCTTTGTCTCCTATATTCATTCTATATTCCATTAAAAAAAACCCCTTCCGAAAATAGAAGAGGTTCGATATGATAAAATCTCTTCTTATCTTCAAGCAAAAATGCTTCTGGAATTAGCACAGTACAAATCAACGTCTGCTGCTAAGGCTTCAGCGGGCCAGTCCCTCCACCTTTCTCGATAAGAATATATGGAATTATACGAATAATTACAGTTTACTTTACATGGAAGCAATGAATTCGTCAAGGAGAATCCCAAAATATAGGAATCTTTCTGCGATCGATTTTAAATCAAAATTGCGTTACCTTTTTTTATCGGAAAAAATTTTATAATCTTCACTGATCACAAAAGCAGAAAAATACAAGCAAAAAAATAAAATAGCTGCTCCTTCCCATGATACACTAACCCTCGTAAATAGGGGCTCAATACATATTTTATAAAAACTAACACTAAGCAACCATTGAACGACATAACTCCAAAGCATTACTTTCTTTGTCTGTTTCATTTTCGCTGCTTTAAGGATTAGCATATATAACAAATCAAACAGCATCCCCACCACGTAAGACAGAAAAAGCAATCCTCCGAAGTAAAGAAAATTAATAAAAATACTATCAAAAAAATGTATTTCGATAAGATTCCAGCCTGCTAAAATATTAGATAAACCATATGTTATTAAAATAGGAATGGCTACAATAACTGCGATACTACCCATTACTAGACCAACAGTAAGCAAATTGGCAACAAGGGTAGAAAAATCCATTTTTTTATTATTCAAAATTCATTGAATCCTCCTTGTCTATACCTATATTATAAGGGACTATTACATCCTAATGAATATATATTCTTTTAACTCACTGTACTACAATATCAACTGAAGATTTCCCTAAATTTTCATGTTTCTGAAACGACAGTAACAACTTTTTTATCGCTCAGTTAGTTTAGAGCCATTCGCTCCCCAAATTTTGAGCTGTAGTTTTCGTAGCAAATTCATCTTCTTTTTGATTTAATTCCATCCTATCACATCCTATGTGCCGATAAACTTCTACTAAATGAAGGTTCTATTTATAAATCTTTTAAAAAAGCTAAATAATTTTCTAACGTTTTCACCTCTCGCTCGGCTATAAACAATAGAAAGGGTTCATAATCCCCTTCTGTTCCAGAAATATCTAAAGCCTCGTAATACTTGAATCTATCGTCCTTTTCAATTGTAATTGGAGGAAATCCAGACTTCATCAATTCAAAATTCATAAGTAATCTAGAGGTTATTCCATTTCCGTTAGAAAAAGGATGAATATTTACAAATTTTGCATGCAGCAGACAAGCTTTTCCTAAAGGGGGAGTCTTGAAAGCGTATTTTACTTTCTTAGAATCCCTTATACTCTGGAGTGCAAGCCTTTCGCGAATGCCTTAGTTGGGACTGCGATTACTCGCCCCATCAAAAACGTTGCACTTATACTTTATTCCTTGAATTCTTTATGCTTTCTTAAAGTGTAAAAAATAACGAGTTCTCTGATCTTTAAATTTCTTCCATTATATTTTATTCGTCCCAAATGATGCTAACCACCATTATACCATATACCAAGTCCGATCAACTTTCTTAGAATTCTATGAAGGAAACTATAAATGTAAATACTCTCTTCAATACTCCATCAAAAAAAGTACCAGACATCTAACAATAATCAATTGTTACAATGCCTGGTACTTTATTTAGCTTGATATTAGAGCCTTAGCTGACACGATTTCCCGGTTTTATCTCTTCTTTTAATTTAAAAGAAAGAATAAATCCAACGATAGCAATAATTGCTGCTACGATAAAGGAAACATTCACACCATGAATAATACCATTGATATCCTCACCTGGTATAGCTGCAGTGGACATGATTGTTACAAGCACTGCTGTACCAACCGAGCCAGCTACTTGGCGGAATGTATTATTCATTGCTGTCCCGTGCGGAATCAATTCGTTAGGCAGCTGGTTCAATGCCATGGTTGTCATAGGCATCATTACCATGGCAATCGAAATCATGCGAATGGCATTCATGGTTGCCAGATAGTTGAAGCTTGTATCCGCAGATAAATTCGTGAATGCAAAAGTTGTCAAGGCTAGCAGTAACAAGCCGCCCCGAGCAAGCCATTTTCCTCCGAATCTATCAAAAAGATAACCGGTAATCGGGTTGGAGAATCCCATTATAATCGCACCGGGCAACAAGACAAGCCCAGATTCAAGCGCCGAGAAGCCAACCATATTCTGCATGTATAACGGCAAAATAACATTTGTCCCAATCATCGCAGCGAAGACCAGCATTCCAAGCGCCGTTGCTAACGTGAATGTGCTGTGTTTGAATACCCGGAATTCAAGAAGCGGTTCTTTCAAGTTCAACTGTCTGGTAATAAACCAATAGAGAGAAATGCTGCCGATAACAATCGTAAGAATGACCTGAAGACTGAGCCACCCTGCGTCGCCGGCGACACTGAAACCGTATAGAATTGCACCGAAGCCGACTGTAGAAAGGATGACCGATAAAATATCCAATTTCGGTTTCTTCAGCTCTGTTACGTTTTTCAATAAGAAGTAAGCCGCTATCATATCTAAAATAGCAATCGGCAGTACAACATAGAATACACTGCGCCATGGGAACTGATCCACGAGCCAGCCTGAGAGACTCGGGCCAATCGCCGGCGCGAATGCAATAACTAGTCCAAACAGTCCCATTGCTGTACCTCTTCTATGAACAGGAAAGGTCAGGAATAATATCGTCTGCATCAGCGGCATCATAATGCCGGCCCCTGAAGCCTGCAAAATCCGCCCAACCAATAACAATGAAAAGTTTGGTGAAATTGCTGCAATAAACGTGCCGATAGTGAACAATCCCATTGCAGTCATAAATAATTTACGTGTTGTGAATTTATCAATTAAAAAAGCCGTAACTGGAATCATTATCCCATTTACGAGCATAAAAACCGACTGTAGCCATTGCGCTGTACTCTCACTTAAATTCAAATCTTTCATGATGGGTGGAAGTGCAGTCCCTAGCAGCGTCTGGTTCAATATGGTGACAAAAGCACCGGATAATAATACCGCGAAAAGCGGAATATATTTTTTAATTTCAAATGTATTTTCGCTTTCCATTTTATACCAACTTCCTTACAAAATATTTACTTTTTAATCAACAATAGAACATAATATCATATTTGAAAGAGAACAACAAATCATTCCGCTTATTTTGTAACATTTTTATTCAGTTAAGCCCTCTTTACATCAAAGGATTTTGCTTTGGTTAATATGGATAAGCTGATGAAAAGCTTTTCCGATGTACAACTGTTTAATTTCATAAAAAAACCATTGCGTGCTCTATTGATGAGATACATGAATGGTTTTAAAATGATTGGTAATTTATTTTAACTTAAAACAGCTTTTTATAATCTATCATAATAAAGAAAAAAATTAATCCCATATATTAGGGCGTTCTACCCCCATTGTTCTCATATAACTTAACAGTTGTCCTGTATGCACAGATTCATGATATGCAATCCGCAATAACATATCGCCCAGTTTTCTTTTATAACCAACATCTGAACGGTCAATTTCAATATTTTCTAAATCATTTATATGTATTGTCTTAATATATTTAATAAATTCATTGCGGTACTTCTTAGCAAATTCCAATTCATCATCCACTGTTGTAAATACTCTATCCTCAAAAGGATTAGATATATTGGTTAACGCCCTACTCCCTCTGCCAAGGATAATTTGATGATAGAGAAACTCCCCTTCTAATACATGCCTAATCATTTCAGAGCAGCTGATTGCATTTTCATCAGGTCTCCATTGCAGCAATTCTTCTGGGATTGCTCTCCAAACTTTTTCGCTTCTGCGCCGGACTTCTTCAAAATTAAGAGTAATCAATTCATTTGTATTCATTTCATAATCCTCCTGTCATATTGTATAACCTATTGTAGCACGCAGATACTTCGGCTATAATCGAAGTATGAATGTTTTGGGAGGAATAATAATGGGCAGCAGACCTGATTTTTCATATGTTGCAAAACTAATGGCTGATTCATCAAGAGCTGCGATGTTAGAAGCTCTTCTTGATCTTGATGGACTTCCTGCAAGCGAATTAGCAAAAAGGGCAAATGTATCTTTGCAAACGGCAAGTGGTCATTTATCAAAACTGGTAGAAGGAAATTTACTTCGCGTGGAAAAGCATGGCCGGCATCGTTATTTTCGAATTGCGAACGCCGAGGTTGCTCAGGCAATCGAAATGTTGACTGTTCTTGCTCCGTCTGCCCAGGTGAATTCGTTGAAGGATTTTTCACGCTCTGAAAAAATTCAAATTGCCAGAACATGTTATGACCATTTAGCAGGTAAGCTTGGTGTATTAATAACAGAGGCCTTGGTAGAAAAAGAATATGTGGTGGAAGATCAAGACGTTTTTATAGTAACGAAGGCTGGAGAAGAATTCTTTAACAGCTTTAAAATCGACCTGGATGCTTTACGACAAAAACGAAGACACTTTGCCCGAAAATGTCTGGACTGGAGTGAAAGACGTTATCACCTGGCAGGATCTCTCGGAAATGCCATTTTACTTCAATTGTTTGATTTAGGCTGGATTGAGAGATTACCTGGCCGTGCTGTAAAAGTTACTGATACAGGAATAAAAGGATTAGAGAAATCCTTTGGTATGGATACGAGTAAGTTGGGTTGATTTATCCTATAGCCTTATGGGAAAAAACATCATTTGAGCTGTCGCAAATTCGGCTTACTTCAAATGATGTTTTATTTCTCCCAGTTATCAGCATTATAAAGCGCTGTGATGTACGCTGTGCACATTAATTATTTAAGAAAATCATTTCGCTCTTCTTGATTATTGTATAAGCCATGTCCTCTGAAGTATATCCAGTATGCCTTCTCAAATCTTTACCTAATTATTCTTCTTTTATTCAAGCTATTTTCCCCTTCTTTAATCGACTTTGCAATAGCTTCACATTTGGAGATTGCCCATATGTAATGTTTGAAAGTATTCGCAGCAAAATATCCATATAAATTACTGGTCTTTGTCCATTTATAATATTTCTTCGTCATAATTTCTTCATTTGTATGAGATTGGATCAACTTCATTACCCGATGATGACTTAACTTCAATTTTTTTATGGCTTGATTCATCGTTACATCCTGATAGTTTTCCCGAATTTGCATATTAAGCGGCTTGATTGTTCTCCACATATAACCTGGTGCCGGCATAAACGGCGTATCTCCATCCATCCCTTCTCTGTACCATCTTTCAAGCATGGCATGCCATTCATATAAATGCATCAATACATCCCGAAAATTTTTATCTCTTTCTTCTGTCTCTATTGTCATACTTCTTTTTCTAGGGGGTATAGATTCAATGATTTCAAATAACGCTTTAAAATTCTGTTCGCTCTCTGCTAAAAGAATTTCCTTCCCGTTCTTTTCTGTCATGATAATTACCTCCTCTTTTACTACATTTTAACATCAGCATGAAAGGTAGGATAGCTTACTAATTTTCTAAAAAATAACACATCTCATTTTAATCATAGGCGCGGTTCATAAAAACGACTCTCCAGCCATCTGGATCTTCGATGGTAACTCCTTTGTCTTTCCAATAGGGATTCTCTGACTCTACTTCGTTATATCCCATTTGGGCTAAACGATTTACGACATGCATGATTTCATCTTTATTTTCTATATAAAAAACCAGCAGATTATCTTTCGTAGGTGCAGGGCATGGGCTTCCGTCTTGATGAGATGTAAATTCTAAATGATAGTCTGTATGAGGCAATCCGAAGATAACTCCCTTAATCCCTCTGTCTCCTTCAAATACTTCTATTTTTGTTAAACCTACACCCGTTTCGTAAAAGCTGATTATTTCATCAAATTTATCTGTCGGTCTGGCTATCCTTACTTGCACTGCTGAAAAATTATTAAATTTCATACTGCCACCTGCTTTTTAATATTTTTATTTGAATACACGATTTAAATAGAATAGATCTCTTCCTCAACCACAGGCAAAATATCATTTTCAATAATTTGATAAAATAGCACTTGTTCTTCAATAAAAGGCGTGTGTGCGGAATTTTCAAAGGTATACATTTTCTTGAACGGAGCTTCGATGGAATCATAGAAACGTTTCGCTTGTGTGTAGGTTGTTTGATAATCATGCTGGCCTTGAAGAATAAAGACAGGCAACGGAAGCTTGGGAACAAGCTCTGCTAAATCTGCGGCGGCCATTACATGCCCCAGTGACTGCCAGCCTAAAACAGCCCCTTTAAAACTATTGATTCGTTCATTAAATGTATAATTCGCACACGAAAAAACGTGCTTCAACCTTTCCAGATTGGAGTAACCCTCTCTTTTAAAGCCCCCGCCATACTTCTCGGTAAATTTAGTCCTGATAGCGCCATAAGTTCGATTTTCATAAAATTTTTCATCAAAAGTCACATTTTCAATTTGCTTAACAGCACGTTTATCCTTCCTGTCCTTTGCCGTTTTTAAAATATATTGATAGGCTTCTTTTTCTGATTCCAGCTGAGAACCTATCTGCCCCACTCCAATATACGCATAAAAAAGATCCGGACGTTTTTGCGCCGCCAGACTGCCCAGGTAGCTGCCCCAGGAGTGACCAAGAAGAAACACTTTATCCCGTGCGTATTTATTTCTTAGATGATTTGTTACCTCATTTGTATCTTCAATTAACTGCTCCACCATAACCCCTTTTTTTGCTGTCTCCGCATCATACGACATTCCAGTTCCTCTCTGGTCCCAATAACACACATCAAAATATTGCTCCAGGTTTACCCCATGTGCTTTATTGACGGGATAAGCTGGAAACCCGGGCCCGCCGTGCAAGAATAAAAGTAATGGTTTATTTTGATTTAAAGATTCTACAATGATCCCTTGCTTTGCACCATTGATTCCTACATATTCCTTTAAGATTGTTTTATTGTGTTCCTTGTTTTCCGTATACGCTGATTGCATGTTGACAGCTCCTTATTTATAAAATACGATATTATCCGTCCGCAGAATAACGCTCTAAGAGCTTCTCTTTATGAGACTGAAATACTTCCTCCAAAGAGATATTATATTTATTGGCGATAACGATAACATTCCCCAGTACATCTCCTAATTCCTCTACTAAAGCATCTCTATTTTCGGCAATTGATTCCGTTATCTCATCCGGTCTGTCCCTGCCAATCTCCAGTGCTCTTATGGCTCTTGCTACTTCTCCTGTTTCCTCTGCTAAAAAACCGATCCGGATGAAAATATCTAATTCCGACCAGCCTCTATGTTGGTAATAACTATTTACCCATTGTTGAAATTCAGTTACATTCATTTTTTACACTCCTTGATTCAGCTATTGAATTTCCCTTCCCTCTTAATGATATTCGAAGTTAAAACTGCACACGAAACCTATGAAAAGTATGAACTCCCGTGCCAAATCGCACAAAATCATGCTTCCGTAAATACTCCACTGCATTTTTAACTTCATCTAAAATTTCAGGAAGAAGTCCCAATGTATTATGCGCTCCATAAATCATGGAGACATGATTTATTTGCGTGAGCCTCTCTAACGAATTTACTAAGTCTGCCGGATTGGTTGTCGGATAAAAAGCATAGATTGGAGTTTCATCATATAGCAAGTCCCCTGTAAATAAATATCCGGTCTCTTCATCAAAAATCACAATATGACCTGGAGAATGGCCGGGAGTATGGTAGATAATTAATGTTCTGTTCCCCAGCTCCACCCTATCACCGTCTTTTAAAATTCCAGTTGGCTCACCCTGGAAGGGTTTATATGTATTCGGGTCAAAGCTTTCTGGCACAGGAATCGTAATATCCCTTGCTGTATTTTGTCTTATTTGTTCTAATGACAACCCTACAATGCCATGAACAAGCCAATCTCTTTCCGCTTCATGAACAAATATCCGGTCATATTCTCCATGACTTCCAATATGATCGGAATGTACATGCGTCGTGATAACATCAATGGGCAGAGGCGTCAGCTGATCTGTGATTCGCTTGATATTATCAATACCTAAGCCAGTATCAATTAAAGCTGCTTTTTTGTCTCCGATAAGCAAAAATGAATGCACTTTTTCCCAATGACCAAGCTCACTAATGGCATATGTTTTTTCATCTATTTTTCGAACGGTAAACCATGGATCATTTAACATAACATTACCTCCCTCTCAGACTATTAATACTATATTATCAGAAAATATGACTTAGACACTCTATTTCCCCTCTGCTATTATTTATATGAAGAAAAAAATAATTATATTTTCAGGAATTCTTCTTTTTATCGTAATCATTACTATATTTTCTAACAACTTTTCTTTGGAAGAAAGAGAGGAGGATGAAATTATAGCAGAAGAAATACTGGATTATACATTTGAAAATTACGATATACATGCTGCATCAAGCGGGCATGATGATGGAGAGAATCCCGTGTTATTTTTTGATATCAATCCGGATACGGTGGATATAGAAGAATTTCATTCAGATATATTAGATAAACTGAAGCAATATGATTTAGCAGATAAATACACAATCGAAATTGAACAGACGTCGACTGAAGAAGCAAGATTGGAAATATTAGAAATGAATATTACCGAGATGGTTCAAAATTATTTAAAAGAGAACGGCATGGATCAGAATGTTACTTATGCAGCAAATATAGATGAAAATCTCCATATTAATCTAACTATACGTGATGGAGCAAATATTGATAAAGAGGAATTAGAAAAGATAATGGACGAATTTTTCGACTTTGAAGTTAGTGTAGAGGAATAAGTTCATTTTTACTGAAGAAATACATTATGATGCACGTTAAACAGCGTTTAGAACAAAGCTCATTTTGCGTATATTGTAATATGCCCTCTCACTCTGTAATAAAAAATGGTATGATAAATACATAATCTAGTTGAAAGGTGTGATGTCTTATGGCAAATAAATTAAATCAAAAAAGTAGAGCGGAGATATTCTTTGGAAAAAATCATGCTAAGGAGATGTCGCATTGGAAACAGAAAAACAAAATCTTTATTCAGAAACGGAAAGATTAATATTACGGCCGCTGGAGAGCCGGGATTATGACAGATGGCTGGAAGGCTTCCGTCATACCCTTCCTCAACAGCATAAACATGACAGTCCCAAAATGGACTTGAACGGTTGGACACAAGAAAAGTTTAATGAGGCAGTGAAGAGGCACGAACAGCTGGCTATGCAGGATGAAGGATATATTTTAAGCGTTTTTCGCAAGTCAGATTCCAAACACATCGGTATGGTTGGATTTTGGACGCTTATGAGGCGCGAATTTCAATGGGGATTTTTAGAATACCGAATCCATAATCAATTCTGGAAAAACGGCTATGGCAAAGAATCTGTCAACGAAGGGTTAAAGTTTGCTTTTAACAATCTTCATTTTCATCGAGTAGAGGCTCATATAAACTTAGATAATACACCTTCTATCCGTCTAGCAGAACGCGTGGGGTTCACCTATGAATGTATTAGAAAAAAATTTATTTATGAGTCTGATGAATGGGCTGATAATCTGATTTATTATATGAATTCTAAGTAAATATTTTAAAATGAAATGCTACACGGGCACGTCCTATTCCGTAATAGGGCGTGTTTTGCGATAAGCCGGATAACGTTAAAAAACTTGAAAGATATCTATTATTAGAACGCTTTACACTAATTTTTAAGTATAGTATCCTTTCGAATAAGTATATTTATATCTTATTCAAGCAGAACAGTAGCATGGAAGGAATGCCCTTCATACACTTATGACTTTGAAATTACGGTAATAACCCATCAGGAGTATCGATATTTTTTGATTATTATTTTACGATTTAAAGGAGTATTCAATTATGTTTTCCGTTTTAAATATATTATCTAAAGTCTGCTTTATTCTTTCCGGTCTGGCCATTTTAATTTTTACTATTATTTTGGATAAATATCTTGCAGGTTTTATCCTCTTCTTTTTATTTTTTATAACAGCAATTGCTATTCTCATATATACGAATAAAAAAATGAATAAGAAATCTGCTTAGACATGCTATCGAACGATTAAGCAGATTCCTTATTCATGAAATGTTGTTTTATTTTTCTAAATAGGGTTGATTATTTTCAATTTGCGTTTCTCAATAATTATATACGCTTGATTTATTCGTTTTCAATAATCGTCAATTAGGGATTCATCCACTTCCCACTTCGAATCAGGAGTATCTGTTTTTCTCCAAACCTGCCCTGTGACCGTATCATACATATAAAGCGTCCCCTCTTGCACAATTAACCTGTACGAATCATCTGTTTCTTCATCCTGCTGATTGATGCTGTCTGCCCCACCACTGAGACCGCCGCCAATAAATCCTCCCGCGATTAAAATACAAATTCCTAAAAAAATAAAAATACCATTCTTTCTTTTCTCCAACTTCATTAACTCCTTCGGTTATTCACGGCATATTCTTCCTTTTTTACCTTTATTTAACAAGTATAATCCATTTATGTGATAAAATGAATTCCAATTCGATGTATTTAACTTATTTTTACATATATATTACAATATACTTTGGGAGTACGAATGCTTTTTGGGTAAAAACTGCCCTGCCTCTAAATATTAATTTAAATAAAAGGGTTTTTATATCCATCTAATTAGATTATAATCTAATTAGATGAGGAGGCAAAATGATGCAACTAGATCAAATCGTTCATTTTCACAAAACCATTGGAGATAAAACCCGGATACGCATTATTAGCTTATTGAAATCAGGGCCGCTCCATGGTCAAGCAATTGCAGGCAAATTAGGGTTGAAACCGCCAACCATTTCGCACCATTTAACAAAATTAAAAGAAATTGATGTGGTTTATCAACGACGTGATAAAAATACGATTTATTTTTACTTAAATAAAGATAAACTGGAACGAATGGCGCAGGAGATTATTCGAATTGGGAGTGATGAAATGTTTGGAAAGTTTGATATCACAAAAGAAGAAAAAGCAATGGTTATTCAGAATTTCATTGATCATCAAGGAAGATTAAAGTCATTGCCTGCTCAAAGAAAGAAAAAGCTGATTCTCTTAGAATATATGCTGCGTGGTTTAGAAAACGGAAAAACATATCAAGAAAAAGAAATCAATGAACATATTCAACAATATCATCCAGATTATGCAACGATTCGGCGTGAATTTGTGATGGCACATTTTATGTATCGCCAAAATAATATTTATGAACTTAATCCGGTTGATATGTGGCCTGTTTAATCAGGCTATTTTTTTAAATAACTAATTAGATGTTTATCTATTTAGATATCCATCTATTTTACTGGAGGAGATAGTTTGCTTGTTTTTCATGTTTTAAAAAAAGAACCCAACTATCAAATTGTATTCTGGAGCTCTGTCTTAAATGGGATTGGTGGAAGATTCGCTCAAGTCGGTTCCTTTGCGCTCCTTTATCTATTAACAGAATCCGGAATTGCATTAGGAATACTTATGGCTCTGCTGGTCTTACCCACCATTCTATTTGCTCCTATCAGCGGTTATCTGGCTGATCGTTTTCACCAGGCCAAATTATTATTTTGGACAGATTTGTTGAGAGCACCGTTCGCATTACTTCCGATACTGGGAGCAATAACAGAGCAGCTGTGGCTGTTATATCTTAGTACATTTATTATCTCCAGCGGGCAGGCTGTGTATAGACCCGTTCGTTTTTCGCTTATTCCGGATATTGTCGAAAAGAAAAACCTGGTTTCCGTTAATGGGTTAGAGCAGAATGTCGTAGGGATAACACTTGTTTTCGGATCAATGCTTGGAGGAATCATTGCTTTTTTAACCAATGTGAACGTTTTATTTTCCCTTCATGCAATCTGTCTAATCGCAGCAGCGATTTTAATAAGGCGTTTAACAAAAAGTAACATTACCAAAAGTTCAAAAATAAAAGCTGCAGAATCTTCATTGCGTGAAAGTGGATTTCTAATTATAAAAGTTGCTTTATTACGTGTATTTTTAATGGTTATGCTGCTCATGCCGCTTGCAAATGGCGTGGACAATGTCATATTTAATCTGATTGCATTAGAAGTATTTGAGAAAGGTGACTTGGGAGTTGGTTTCATTTATGCATCCTTAGGAATGGGCTTTGTCTTAAGCTCGACAATGGTTAAATGGATTCGCGCGAAATATATTGCAATAGGAGTTTTCATGATTTTACTGGAGGGCACAGGTCATTTACTACTCAGCCAATCAGGATTTTTTATGCAAGCTCTCGTGCTTGCTATATTTATAACATTTGTAGGAGGAATAAGTGACATCTGCTTTGATACGGTGTTGATGAAAATACTTCCTGCTTCTAAACGGGGATTTTTATTTGGTTCGTTATCCATGTTTCAGAATAGTTCCATGGGTATCGCGATGATTGGGGCAGGTTTTTTAACAGAATGGCTTTCCCCCTTGCAAAGTTCTTTTCTCGTTGGCGTGACCTATATCCTTTTTGCATTCATCTTTATTTTAGCATTTAGAAGTGTAGATTTTCGTGCTTCCATCCGAAAATTAAAAAGATTAGATTTCAGGTAATGATAAAGGTGATATTGATACAAGACGAGTATCTATCACCTTTTTTAGGAAATTATTTATACATACACATCCGGAATTAGTGAAACAAATAACCAAGCCCCAAAGCTACCGAAAAAAGAAGAAAAACAGCCGGAATAGCTATTAATATGATCAAAGAAAATGTTTTCCAGAAACCTCGATAAAAGGGCAATTTATCGTCTTCTCCACAGATAGAAATAAATTGGTTGGATTCATTTATTTTCCAATACGCTGATAGATTTATATTCATGCCTTATTAATCCTCGAAGAAAATAAGGCAACGTTGAAATCTATATTTATTTTTAATTTCATAATCATTTAGTGATTCTCTTTCTATTATTATTTATATATGGATTTGCCACATCATTTAACGAAGCAAACCTTCATTCATCTTTTACATGAATCACTTCAAAATGCTCACAAATCGTATAAATACCTCGTTCTCTTTTATATTCCATGGAATTCTTCTATATCTTCCTTAGAAAATTATACCGTCCTCCTTACAAACGCTTTAAACTTCTCCTCCTCCTCAATAAACGGATTGTGATTTGATTCCTCAAAAACAGTTAATTGGGAATGGGATATAAGTTCTGCGGTTTCAACACCAAACTCAACAGGACATTGCGCATCATATCTCCCAGAGTATATGTAAGCTGGTACATTTACATTGTTTAATTGATTTCGAAGATCATAGTTTTTCACTTCTACTTTTCTGAAATAATCCAGATTTTCTCCAACCGTTCGACCGCTATTTGGATGTTTTTTTGCTTCAAGTAATTTATCTTCTGAATAATAAGACATTAATGTCCATTCATATCCTAATGTTTGACGCTCTTCCGGCGCTGTATCAGGATTGTTCAATAACTCCATGATTTCAACTATTCGTGAAAAATGCTTATTTTCTGAGCAGTAAATGCTGTTTTTATGCGCAGCATATTCTTTACTTGCTGCTGTACAGCCTGCAATTATTTTTGTTAAAGCATCTGGTGCCTCTATCGCATATTGCAATGCCAGCATTCCACCTGTTGAATGACCAGCAAATCCCCATTTTTCAATACTCAAAGCTGTTCGAATAGCTTCCAAATCTTTTATAACCTCTTTCATGCTAAGTTGATTTTCATTTTCAGCTTGTACAGAGCTGCCTGCTCCCCGCGTATTAATTAAGTAAACCTTATAATGTTCGGTAAAAGGGTTTGCTGATAAATTTCCGCGTTCGTCGAAAGCCATATATAAATGTGCGATAGCTAAGGGGTCCCCTTGACCAGCTGTAAAATACTCGAAAATACCTCTTTCTGTTTCAATAAATCCTTGCTTCCACATACGATTCATCCCTCATCTCTGATCTAGTTTAAAACAAATCATGCGTTTACCTTATTAATAAATCGATATTCAGGAAAGCCCTTTCAACCCTCAACAATAAGTAATCATTTCTGCAGAGATTAGATGTTTATTTTAGTTATTTAAAAACATGTTATAGTATAAATCACTCGAACATTTTTATTCGGTGTTTAACCCTTTCTCTTTTTTAAAATTTCTTTAACAAATTCTTCCTTGAAATCAGTATAATCATTGACTCCTGTAGAAGATATTTTTAGATACTCCAACTTTATCTCTAAATAATGTTTTCTTGCAGCTTCATCTGAATTTAAATAATTTTTAAAGAAAATTAAATTGTTCCATAGCTTCTTTTGATATTCAACCAAGTGAATATAATGGGTTTTTACTTTATAGGTGTCATCAGTAAATTTTGCTAATACAATTTCTCCCGGCCTCTCCACTTTCAACCTTAAAAAACCCGATTTACTAAAATCTTTAAATAAAGCTTTATCTACCCTATTCAAATCATCAACACCCACTAATATATCTATGATTGGCTTTGCGGCCATCCCCTTAATTGCTGTACTGCCAATGTGCTGAATACGATTTTCGTCAAGAGTTATGCTTTCTAGCAGCTTATTTTTCACTCTAATAAATTCGTCGTTCCACTCAGGTGTATAGTCTACTAATCTCACTTCATCACTGTTTAAACCTAAATTCACGTTTTCACCTCTCGCATTTTGATATGAATACCTACCTTGCAACTTTACTATATTAAAACGGTAAATCATTAAGTTTAATTGGAGTTATTTCTTTGTTCTCCCAGTCACTTCTAATAAAGGCATGGGTAAATTGAGTTTGAAACAGTACCATCAGAGATTACATAAGCAGCTGTTAATATATATTATTAGAAAATTGGTTGCCATCAAAACCTGAGATAGCAACCTTAATCAAAATTTAAGTCTGGAAATCGCGCTTCGATGGCTCATTTCGTCAAAGTTTATTGCTATTATAATTTTTCAACTATTCCGCTCTTTAATTTCTACTATCATCTACTTCACAAATTCAACCTTAAGTAAATAAGCAACATCATATTTTTCAAGTTCATTCATATGTCCCGCCGCATCTTCAAAAAAATCGGTTGTAAGTGAATGCATCCCGTTTTCATCATCAGAATACGAAATATTTGCCAATACGGCTTCACCGTTGTCTATAGCTACCTTTTCCGAAGTACTTCCCCATACACTCGCCATGCTCTCTAAACCGATTAAATCTGTATCTGAGACATTAATTGAAGTCAAGTTCTCATCAGTACCAACTCCGATATTAAAGCTATTATTGTTTTCATTTGTGTTTTCCGAAAGTGTAACAATAATGGAACCGCTTTGCTCAACCTCTGTTGTCAGATGAGCTAATCGATCATCAACCAGTTTACCTGCTTCATATTTTTCAATCCAGACAGATGCTTCTTTATATTCACTATCTATATGGAAATCAAATACAAATGATTTATCTGAAGCAATAGAAAGTATGGCGTCCTCCTTCTCTGTTAATTCACTGACAAAAAGGCTGTTTGCATCCGTAGCAATTTGGCTGCAGGCAGCTAGAGCTAATGTCGACAATCCGATGATTAATATCCTAAATAATCTTTTCATTTTTTCTCCCCTTTTTTAACCCGTATTTTGGTCATTCTTTTTCATGAAGATAATGTCGGATACTCATCTTACAGCGGGTTCCACTTTCCTCATTAAAAAACCAATGTGATGATATTCTTCATTATAACCAAACTCACTATAATAACAATAATACTCGAAACTTTGTTTAATATGATGATATACTTCCCCGTTCTATCAATAGATCCGATTAATTTCCCGAGTATCGCCAGGAAAATAAACCATAACCAGGACACTACAATTGTAGAAATACTGAATAGGAATTTCTCTGTGCCAGAATAAACGGCAGCACTGGTACCAATTACTCCAATCGTATCCATAATGGCATGCGGATTAAGCAAGGATACAGATAAAGCAAATCCAATTTGTTTTTTTGCGCTCATCGGTTCATACTTTTTTAAGCTTGCAGGCTTTTCGTTCCACAGAGACCAAGCCATATAGACTAAGAAAATAAGGCCAACCGTATAAATGAAAATTTGTAAGGCGGGCAGCGACATTAATATGAGCGAAACACCCAAGATTGCTAAAACAATCAAAAATGTATCACATAGACCGGCGGTTACGACCACTGGAAGCGCACCGATTATTTTTTTATGATTCGCACCTTGATTAAAAATAAATACATTTTGAGCACCTAAAGGGAGTATGAGCCCTAGTGCGAGTATGAAACCATGAATGACAGGTTGTATCATCATTTCCCTTCTTTCATTTTATGATTTGGTGTACAAGGAAGCACCCCTTAATATCTTTTATTCTTCATCAAAACAATTTCTCAAATTACCAACCAGAAGAGACATTATCATAAGGAATCTTTTTTGCATATTGGATTCCGTTCTTTCTCTATCCCCTTTAAAACATAAAGCTTTTTTAATGATTACACTAAAAATACCTCCTTAAATATGTATGTTATACTAGGATTAAAATAAAGAAACCTGCCAGATTAAAAATAAAAATCCAACCAGAAACGAGAGATAAGATGAGCGGATTCAAATATAAAAAAATCGCTGATGATATTATTCATAAAATAAATGAAGGAGAATTGAGACCAGGAGAAAAACTAGCCTCCCAAAGAGAAATTGCGCAATATTATCATGTCAACAGATCAACCGTCGTGCAATCCTTGGATATTCTCAAAAGCTACGGTGTACTAGATACCATAGAGAAAAAGGGTGTATTTGTATCTCCAAATAAATGGAATACTTACATAACAAGTAATATTCGCTGGCAAGATTATATCGGAAAGAGTTTGTCTAAAAACAATCACTACTATATTCAAAAGATTAATGAATTAGAATTTGATGAAGACATCATACGGCTGGGGACTGGAGAGTTAGCGCCTGACTTCATACCCAACCATTTATTTAAAGAGATTATAAAGCAAGACGAAGAAGATAAATTAACGACAAACTATGAAGAACCAAAAGGAAAATTAGAGCTTCGATTAGAAATTGTTAACTATATGAAAAAAAGAGGAGTAGCATGTGATATAAATAATATTTGTGTCACTTCCGGGGCTTTGCAAGGGTTAAAACTGATTGCTGATGGCTTACTTGTACCGCAATCAAAAATTATTATTGAAACACCATCCTATATTCATTCCGTCCGCACATGGCATAATATTAGAGCCAGAATGACTCCATTAACCATTGATTACATCAAACGGAACATAAATAATTTATTTAAAGCTGGGAGTGACTATCAAAACAGTATCTTTTACTGTATTCCATCGTTACATAACCCGACGCAGAACACCTATACCAAAATGGAAAAACAGAAAATCATAAATCAATGTCAAAAAAATGGCATCCCTATCGTTGAGGATGGTATTTATGCTGATTTATGGTTTGGCTCTGAACAGCTTGTACCAATGAAAGCATTAAAAAACAGCGATAACGTATTGCTTTTAGGCAGCCTCTCTAAAACCGTAAGTCCGGGCTTGAGAATTGGCTGGATTGTAGCAGATAAAAATGTCATCAGACACCTGGCGGACTTAAAAATGCAAAATGATTATGGCGCAAGTTCTATTTCGCAGCATATTGCTGCAAGGTGGCTGCGTGACTATCATGAATCTCATATCAAAGAATTAAAAAAGAAGTTAATGTATAAAAGGGACTTGTTTCTAAAGGCTTTAACAACGTATTTATCAGATTACGGAGAATGGGATATACCGGATGGTTCCTTTTATATTTGGTTTAAGCTGCATGTTTCGCTGGATGTAAAAACACTTTTTAATGAAGCAATCAAAGAAAATATCCTGATCCAACCAGGAGAGATTTATGATAGCAGCGCAGCCGATTATATTCGGTTTTCCTATTCTTATATTAATGAAGCGCAAATTGATGAAATTTTTAGAAAATTAAAAGATATAATGGAAAGAATAAGGTAATAGGTCAGTAACTTCATTTATTCATGAAGGGAAAACGGTTAGGTTACAACACGATGATTGTCTGGACTTTCCACCTATCCAAACAATTAAAAACAAGTTTAATAGCCTTAACGGATTCACTTTATGAAAAGGTTACTCCTTTTAGGTCTATCGTTTCTCTTCATTCCCGATTAAATATGTTCCAAAAAATGTTTTGATGCTTTCTCAAGCCTTAGCATGAGCTACAGCATTATCATGAGGATTTGCCCCAAGCAACATTGTGAAGCCCGAAGCAAAAGCAATCTTATCTGAATCAGTCGTCGGCATTCCAGGAGCAACAAAATAATGTCCTGCACCGGGGTAGGTTACATGTTCATAATAATAAGGATGATTTTTTCGTCCTAAACGCTCTATCACTCTATCAGACATTATATCTGGCGGCCACAATTGATCATCACCACCCGAAATCAAGAGCACAGGACCATTTATGTTCTCTTGATTTCGGCATTCGTTTGTCCTTCCGTCAAATGGAAATACCAGTCCTGAAAAATGATATGCTCTTCTTTTTATATACTTTTCCCTATAGACGCTCCCAACCTTTTCAGGTGCTTTCCCTTTTGCATAGGGCAACTCCTCGCCTTTATATTTCCAAGAGGAGGAACTACTATTATTTTGACTAATTCCAGGATAAACAACCGAACTTGGTGCATAACCTGCTACCGCCTTAATCGCTGGAAATATAGAAGCTGATAATAGAGCTAGTTCCCCACCCTTTGATGTTCCAACCATACCAATTTTCTTAGTATCTACATTTGGTTGATTGCCCAACCAATTTATTGCTTTTTCAATATAATCAACTGAAATATTAACCAACTCATCTGGTAATTATTCCATACCAAAGTAAGCTAAAGCAAGTGTATTAAACCCATATGAAGCTAAAAGCGCAGCATTTTCTTCATGTAAACCACCTTCTGATCTCCCAAGCACAATGTTGGTTGGGAAAACAATGTTGCGACTATTCCTTGTTCACGTACCGGTATTCTTTTAACTTCGGGCAAAACGAAATGCCGCTTCAAAGATAACACATCCAACAATGCTTCTTGTCTTTTCAATATTAATTTTACTTCCAAAGGGTTTAAAGGTATTTGCTTTTTTGATGGTGCGTTTGAGTTGGGCAACATAGACCAAAAAAGACCAGCCGCATCAGCCTCAGAATAAGTTCCTGAAATAGGTTGGGCAGTCATTAAATCAACTCTTCCTTCCGTATCCGCTTCAAATACAGCGCAGGATTCCCAATCTATCCCAAAGTTATCTTGCATTTCAGCTTTAAGTATTACAATTTCACATGGAGAAAGTCCGCTCATACTGATTTCCACCTGCGAATCTATTAAATTACTGTTGGCTGAAAAATGAATTTTATGCAGTTCCATTATTTCACTCCTTTCCTGTTGTACAATTTACAGTAAAGCAATGAAAACTATTGGTTAAATAATTATTTTGGACTAATAGTAGATTGTTTTCACTTTTATCCCGAGGCAGTCATCCATTTTTATTTATCGAACAATCCGCAATGGTTTATTATTTCATCTGTTCTCAGCAGGGTTGCTTCAGCAATTCCTATGTTATTTTCTTTCATAAAAGACTGTACAACTTGGAATCCAACGGCATAACCGGCAAATGGGGATAATCCCACAGGCTGGTATCCTTGCTCCACTGCAATTTTATCTCCAAACATATAGCTGCTAACTTCCGCAAAACCTTTAACATCTAACGCATCTTTCATTACCTCGGTAGAGTACGCTAAGTCCTCTTTATCAAAGGAGGTAACCCAAGGTCCTAAAAGATCCTCTCCATAAAGCTCTTTAGCAAATGATTCTGCTAATCCTTCTATGATTAAATAGTCACCAACCGTAACATTGCCATGATCCCAATCAAAATACGAAAAGCGGATATTATGGTTAAATTCATGGGCAATCACTGCTGGAATTTTAGGAGTATTATAGGAATCGGGGTAAATAGACACTTGGATAAATCCCGGAATTCCACCGAATCCGCAATAACCCTTCTGCAATTCTAATTTTTTCGGATCTGCTATATACATTCCAAATCTTAATTCGTCCGTATTTATATTTAAATTATTTTCTTCTATAAATTGGACACAATCGTTCAACGTATTACGTGCTGTTTCAAGTGCTTGAATATCTTTTAAATTCTCCAATGCCTTTTTTCCTGTTTGCGTTTCAGATACATCAAGATAACCGAGCATATTTGTAGCTATTATGACATCATACCCATTAGGGTCTTTAGCCTTTAATGGAACATTAATCGTATTCCACATCTTTTCAAAAGGCTTCATCATAGAGTATCGAAAGTAATTTTCTCTATTTTCCTCCATAGAGAATAACTGTTCATATTGTTTCATTGTATTTTCTATTATTATTTTCACTGTAACCACCCTTTTATTTCTAATTATTTGTAAAGACCTTTATTGCACCGCTCATCAGTGTTGTTAACCCTGTACCATATTAATCAATGTTTGGTATAAAGCGTTTATCTTCCATATAAACTTGACTTAATCCATAAAATTCATCAAGAGAGTAGTTCTTCCTAAAATTTTCATTTAAGAAATCATACTATTCTTTTATGATGGCTTGTACTTCTTGAGATTCAGGGGAAAAATCATGACAAACCGCAAGTTTATTAAAAATCGTATCCCACCTTTCCAATAAACTTTTGCGTTCATCCTCTGACATTCTTTTTAATTTCGCGTTTACAAGATTGACAGATTCCTTTCCCCAACGTTTACGAGCTTCTTGTTCGTAGGCTTTATAGCTAAAGCCAAGCCTTCAAATTTCTCTTCATTTGTCATCTTTATTTCACCTGACATGTATTGAATGGTTTTATTAATCGTATTTATCATTTTATCGATATTACTTTGTTTCTCTAGCAACATTTTCCGTTGAAACAGCAATGCTTCCCCTTGGTTAAATGATGGGCTATAAATAATCTTTCTTATTTCTTTTAGAGATAAACTCAACTCTTTAAAGATCAAAATTTGCTGGAGCGTTTTTATATTTTCTTCTGTGTATAATCGATAACCGGAACTGGTAGTTTCTTTTGGAGTCAATAAACCAATCTCATCATAGTGAAGCAGTGTACGAGCACTAATACCCATTAAATCAGTCACTTCCTTTACTCTCATTGCCACTTTTAGCACCTCCTTGTTTAGTACTATGAGGCCTTACGCACCGTAAAAGTCAATAGAAATATCAATTTATTACTCAATTTATTTTTTAACGGGCGCTCTTTAAATCATCTTATGTCGGTTATGATTTTTAGTTTGATTTTCAAGTAATCAGAAATTATAAACTGGATCCGCCCTATTTCTATCTTCCACAAACCATTGTTTCCCTACTGGCAGCTATTTGTTAATTATTGTTGCTAATCATTCTCGAAAAATTATGGCGTAATTATATACAACTAAATATTTTACAAGCGAGAAATAATTGTATACTGACCATTATTTCTCGCTTGTGTTTTAATCACCTCTTGTATACATATAAAAAACAGCCAAGAACTTTATTTACTAAAATTCATGACTGTCTGCTTTTACTTGCATTTATATTGGTAAAAGATTTTATAGCTTCAAAATCATCTATATTAATTGTTTTAAATATTAAGTCAAATTTATCAAGTTCTGTTATTGGTTTTTTTACCTCTGCTATCACCGTCAAATTTTATGAATCATAACAAACAGCAACAAAGCAATAAGCACCAATATCCCGCTCCCAGCTCCTACATAATTAACCGAACTTACACTAATTACACCGCCTCCTACAAATGCACCTAATCCAATTCCCATATAAAGCGCGGATGCACTAAAGGATAAAACCATTTGCGCTGATTTTGGATTCAATGATATAAGAAAGGTGTTAAGAGCAGGATTCATCCCAAATCCAGGAACGCCCCATAAAATGGCGACAATGGATACCATAATAACCGCAAGTGTTGATGGATTTAATAACGATAAAAAGGAGAAAGAGGCCAATAATACTGCAAATCCTCCAAGAGACAGCATGAGTGTTTTAGAAGAACCAATTCGATCTGTAAAGTATCCGCCTATCAGGTTTCCAAAGAGTGCTCCAATCCCAAATAACATTAGAAAAATACTGATATTCTCCATATTGGTAATCCCCGTAATAATTGGAGCAATATAGGTATAGGTCATAAAGCCGCCAGTAGTACCAATTATATTTACAACTAAGGTTAACAGAATAACCTTATTAAATCCTTTTAACCTTTCTCGAATCGTCATCTCTCCTTCCCTTTTCATTTTAGGTAAAAATAGAAAAACTCCGATAACTGTAATAAACGAAATAACAGATACAAAAATAAATGAATAGCGCCATGTGGCTGCATTACCAATCCATGTTCCGATAGGCGCTCCTAAAACTAAACCGATGGTTATACCTGCCAATATAAATGATAATGCCTTCCCTCTCATTTTTTCAGACACCAAGCTGGCAGAAGCAGTCATTGCTAAAGGAGTAAATATCGCTGCTGCCAAAGCAGCCAATATTCTAGTAATAAAAAGCATTTCAAAAGAAGCTACGATGGCAGAGAGTGCATTCGCAATCGCAAATACCAGCATGGATACAACCAATAACCCTTTTAAAGGCAAATTCATTGTTAAGGTTCCAAAAAGAGGTGCTCCTATAGCATAGGCAATTGCAAAGGCAGTAACCAGTTGACCTGCTGCAGCAATCGTGACATTCATATCATTGGAGATATGCGGTAACAAGCCAGCAATCACAAAGTCGTCTGTCCCGATAATGAATGTTCCAAGTACGAGTATAAGAAGCCGATAATTCACTTAACCCTCACCTTCTTCTTTTTTCATTTTCCAATACTTCATCAATTTTTCTAAATGCAATTCAATCTCCTGCAAATGATTAATTTGTTCACGAACACTTATTAACCTTTCCGAATAGAGGTCTATAGCATCTTGAGCGCACTCTCTATTTCCAGCAAACTGAAAATCACCACATGATAAAACGTGGTAGATCTCCTCTGTATTCATTCCCAGCTTTAAAAATAATTGAACAGCTTTTACCGTTTCAATATCTGATTCCTCATACTCCCGATACCCGTTTTCCTTCCGGGGAGGACGTATTAGATTCTTCTTTTCGTAATATCGTAATGATCGAATACTTACTCCTGTTTCCTGTGACAATTCACCGATTTTCATTGGTCTGCCCCCCTTCTTTTTCTTAAGTAATATCATCATAAGCCCTGACACCGTGTCAGGGTCAATTACTTTTTCTTTTGGATTTCTTTGCAAAAAAAAGACTTACTGTTTTTTAACAGCAAGCGATGATTTTCAACTTGTATATTTTTTCATGTAGTTTCAATACTGAACCAATCTTCGGTACAAAATACCTGTTTTTGCCCTGCATCTAATTTCACTTTTTTGCCAATGGCTAATGGGTGCATCGGATGCGTGTGGCATGTATCGAATTCAGCTAAAATTGGCATTTCTAATCCATCCAATTGTTCCATTAATAAATCCAGTGGCTGCTTACCTGTTCCTAAATCATTGTATTGTTCATGTTTTCCCAAAATAATACCAGATACCTTATTAAAAATACCCTGTATTTTTAACATAGCAAAGTTTTTTTCAACAATTGCCGCATCTTTTGCACAATCTTCAATCAATAAAATGTCCCCTTGCTTCATTACAGGGAAATAAGATGAACCAATAAATCCATACATGGCATTCACATTTCCGCCAATCAGCCTTCCCTCTGCAACTCTACTTTGACCAGTAATCCACTCATTTTTATAGAGCTTTTTCTCCGTAGTTTTTTCTTGCCAATTTACTCTTTCATCAGACCAAAATGAAGGCATTGGCACGTTATAAGGTAAATGATTTGTTTTCATAAAATAGTCTTCAAAATAATGATATGTATCATTTACTAAAGGTTCAAATTCACCAAATGAAGGAATCAAAGCTGGCCCATAATATGTTGTAATCCCTGTTTTTGCATAAAGCGCGAGTAAAATATCCGTTACGTCTGAATATCCAACTACCAACTTAGGATTTTTCTTAAATGCTTCATAATCAATATACGGCAACATACTATTTGAATTTGTCCCACCAATAGTTGACATTACCATCTTTACGTTCGAATTATGTAATAGCTCATTTAATTCCATTGCACGCTCTTTAGGTGATCCTGACCGATAAAAATCCTTTCGATCTGTTAAATTTCCTTCAATGAGAGCAAACCCTTTTTCTTTCAAAAAAGATTTTGCTCGTTCAAAGCGTTTTTTTGCTGTAACGGTTGCTGGTGAAGATGGAGTAAATATACCGATTGTATCTCCATTTTTCAAAGGTTCCATAATAATAAATCACCTCATAATTCTATGACAATTATATTGCTAACTAACTTCTATTAATGAATCTTTTTCTGTTAAGTAATTTTTGGCAATTGTTAATTTTTTGAGATATAGATTCCAGGAAGTGCATTTACTTTCACATTATAAATTATTTTAAAATTTTCACACTGGAGGAACATAAACATTTAAAAATACTGGAACAGTCATAATGCCTAAATTCACTAGAAAGTGAGAGAATATAGCCCATCGTAAACTTCCCGTCTTAAAATAGATAATAGACCATACAATTCCTAATAAAGATAAAGAAATAAACTCGTGATAGATTGAAAATACTATCATTAGCGTTTAATCGATAATTTCAGTATAATTCCACATACTCTTTGATACTACTTGCTAGTTTTTAATATTTATATACCCTCTCCTCAATAGCACTCCCTTCCTTCTATATCTATATCGACATAAAAGGAAAAGATTTGAAGTATCGGAATAAAACGAAACTTCATTCAGTGGGAGTTTCCGACGTAAACCTCTATACGGATGGGACGAGTAATCGCAAAAGCTCTTCGACGGGGCGATTAATCACAGCCCACCCCCTGCTCAGGACGTCGCGAACTTAATCTGCTGCTTTTCTCCCACTGAATGATTAGTTTAGTGATTCAGGGAGTTAGCGCTCGTTATCTCCCGTCTAAATAAATTTATTCTCTCTCTTTTTTTGAGGCGGGAGTTTTACAGGCGATTCTCCATGATAAGTGATTTTTGATTAGTAGTTATAATACTAAAAAAGAAACATCTTTCATAAATACTTCATTCACCTATTATAGAACCGGTTACTTTAATATATTGTCTAATAAAAAGTTTCTATCTTCTGGAAAAGTTAAACGAAGTTCCTGTAATTCTTCTATGCTTTTCCAAGCAATATCATAAATCAAATGATCAGGATCCTGAATTTTTCTTTTTCCGCCAACGATTTTCACAAAGAAATAGTGAACTTCAAAAGAAATATTTATTTTCTCATAAATCCCCTTTTTTACTTTTAATTCATCAACTACTTCTGCAATATATCCTGTTTCCTCTTTGATTTCCCTAATACAACATTCTTCAAAAGTTTCATTTCTTTCTTGGCCACCTGATGGCACAGACCAAGTTTTGTCCTCTTCGGGTTTTCCTTGCAGTACCATTAGCAGTTCGCCATTTTCATTTATACATACACCTGCCGAACCAAACCATTTTGAACTCAAAATACTCCCTCCTTTTGCGGAATAAAAAACGAAATACAATACTCATCTCTATATTTACAAGAACCAATTTGAAACAATCATACCTTATTATTACCATAGCAGATTATTATAAGTTATCAATATTTACTCTAAACCCATTCAAACATGGACAATATTCTATCACGTCCTTATTTACTAACGATAAAGTCTCGTGAAGTAACTTCGGGACTTTTTAGCTTTATTTAAAACAAAAAGGTAACTGCATTCTTTGAGATACAAGATAACAGTTACCTTTTTGATATTCATTTTTTCATCAGAAACTCATTCCCGGCAATTCCAGGTGTTGTCATCTCTTTTGGATCCAGAATCGTATCCAGTTCCTTCTCTGATAAAAGGTCGTGCGCCTTGCAGATTTCTTTGATAGTCAGCCCTGTTTCAATTGCCTGCTTAACTACCTTGGCAGCTGTTTCATATCCTAAATGTGGATTCAATGCGGTGATAATGCCATAACTCTCTTCCACATACTCACGGCATCTCTCTACATTTGCTTCTATACCGCTTACTGCATAGCTTGTAAACACATCTAAGCCATTGTCCATTATTTTAAGAGACTGCAGCAAATTAAAAATAATAACCGGCCCCATCACGTTCAATTCAAATTGTCCGGCTTCAGATGCCATACAAATCGACTGGTCATTGCCTGCAACTTGAAAAGCAACCTGGTTGACCACTTCGATCATAACCGGATTTACTTTTCCAGGCATAATGGAAGAACCCGGCTGCTTTGCAGGAAGAATGATTTCCTGAAAACCTGTCATTGGTCCGGATACCATCAAACGCAAATCATTACAAATTTTGGACATATTCATTGCCAACACTTTCAACGCCGCTGAAAGTGCCGTATAAGCATCTGTATTTTGTGTGCCATCTACTAAATTTTTCGCTGAATGGAGCTTCACACCAATCTGTTTGGATAATTGTGTTACTGCTTTTTCCATGTACTCAGGTTTGGCGTTAAGGCCTGTCCCAACAGCTGTTGCACCAATATTGACCGTCAGCATTGCCTCTGCTGCCTGCGTAATTCTATTAATATCCCTGCTAACCACTTCCGAATAAGCGCTGAATTCCTGACCTAACAGGATTGGTACAGCATCCTGAAGGTGAGTTCGTCCCATTTTTAGCACATTCTGAAATTCTGCTTCTTTCTTCACCAGTTCTTTTTCCAATCGCTTCAAGGTCGCTATCAATTCCTGAGCCATGCGATAGGAAGCTATTTTTAATGCCGTTGGTATCGTATCATTGGTGGACTGGGACATGTTGACATGGGTATTAGGCGAACAGAAATTATAGTCGCCTTTTTCTTTTCCCAATATTTCCAAAGCACGGTTGGCCAGCACCTCATTCATGTTCATATTAATGGAGGTGCCTGCTCCTCCCTGAATGGAATCCACGACAAACTGATCCAATAGTTTTCCTTCCATCACTTCTTCGGCAGCGCTTACAATTGCCCCCCCAATAGATTCTGGCAGCATTCCAGTATGCATATTGGCCAGTGCCGCTGCCTTTTTCACCTCGGCGAGCGCGAGAATCAGCTCTTTATGAACTGGGATTTCCGTGATGGGAAAGTTCTCAAGAGCACGTACCGTTTGAACGCCATAATAAGCATCCTGAGAAATCGTTTTTTGTCCTAAAGAATCTTTTTCAGTTCTAAATCCTGTTTTATTCATCATATACACTTCCTGTATAAATACTAATCTATCACGTTCATTATACTACCAAAAGGGAATAATTCCTACCCAATCTCTATTTTCCTGTTCGTTCCCTGCTTCTCTAATAATATTTGTATCATTTGCTGCTTTATCTATAATTGTTAATAGTTCTTCCTGGTCTGAAAAAGAAAGCGTATCTGGAACAGCAAAGGGATAGACTATTTTATTTTCTAAAGTGAGAAATGAAACAATCTCTTTATTTTTTGTTTCCGTCAATTATCTGTGGCCTTTCATATAACAATTAAAATAGCATCAAAAAATCTGTGAGCTTTTTTAAAAGTGATATTAAATTTGTGATTAAAAGATAAATCGTTATAGGCAGTTTCCCGTAACAGTTTATCTTTTTCTTGTTGCCCGATATGTGAACGTTTTCATTATTATAAACTAGTATTTTAACACTCAACTCTATTACTCTATCACGATAATTCATCCGAATAATTACATTGCTTTCCAAGAGGAAATGCGATCTCAAATTGCTTTGTACACCACTTCTATTAAAAACCTTTCCAAATAACTAAGGGAAATCTACAGAAATCTGCAGGTTTCCCTTAACCAAATTATTATTCACAGCGTTTTGTTTATTTTCTATAGTTACTCTTTCTACTGCTTACATCCATAGTGCGAAGCTTTATTCATTCCTGTACTCCCCCCTCTTTTTTTAATCTTTCCCCTAACGTATGAGCCTCTTTTATAGCAGTTTCATCTTTCAATATATCTAGAGGTTTATTTCCCTCGCCTATTAAATATCCCTTATACTCCAATCCAATGAAATCACAGATGTAAGCGAATTGTTGTATTAAAGGCATTCCTTTAACCAAAGGATTATCTCCTCCAACCGCAATAATATAAGCTTGTTTACGATTCATTTGTTGATTAAAATTGGGATAGTTTTCATCTCTAACTGTCTGCGACCAGCGATCAATGAATCTTTTCATCACACTGGTCATTCCAAACCAATAAATAGGCGTTGCAAAAATTAAAACTTCACAGTCAATGATTAGATCGATTATTTGGCCATATTCATCTTCCACTGGTAAGAATCCATTTCTTTCGTGTCTCTGATCGGTAATATCGTTAAACTGATATTTTTTCAAATCAATTTTTGTTACTGCTGGTAGGTTCTTAATAACTTCTTCTGTTAACCATTCCGTATTCCCTTGATATCTCGTACTTCCGTAGATAACTCCAATTTTCATTTAAACCACCTCGTACCTGTTATTCTTCTTATTTTTACTCTTCGTAACAAAGTAATGTAAAACTAAACCAAACAACATTAATCCTCCCATACAAATAAATCCTATACTTGGAGAAAAAATATCGATTAATAATCCAAGGACACTTGCAAATACAGCCTGAAGAAATAGCGCAATTCCCATCCAAACAGACATCGCTCTGCCCATTAGTGATTTAGGAACAATTTCCATAAGCATGGTATTCATAATAATTCTTATCGAAGAATTTGAAAAACCAATGATGAAACTACCTAGGAAAATAACGAAAACAATAGAATTAAAAGATAGACCTAGTAACGTCATAATAGATAACGCAAAGATTACGTTGACAGCTTTGTTTTTTGTAATATTTCTCGCAAATGGCGCTGCAATAAATCCGGAAATCAAACCGCCAATTCCATAAGCCATATCAGAAAATCCAAAGACCACCGAATCAGCATTTAACGTTTTACTAACATACTCTGGTAAAACAACATTAAAAACCATGGTAACTACTAAAGGAATCGCTGCTACTAACCCTAGAAGAAAAGTTAATTTATGAGAATATAAGTATTCAATTCCTTTTTTAAAAGATTGAAGATAACCTTCATCTTTATCTATCAAACTTGACTCATATTTAACAAAAATCATAAATAAACTACAAATGACAAACATTAAAGAATTGATTAGCAGAATAGCTTCAAATCCAGCAAATCGATAGATAAAACCAGAAGCTGCACCTGCCATAAACATTCCAACTTGTAAACTAATCTCGACTAACGAATTCCCTTTTGATAATTGCTCCCCTGACAGCAATTCTTGAATAAGACTACGAGATGCAGACATATAAATACTCCATCCGATACCGTTAACAATGGAAAATAAATAGATATACCCTATAGAAAATCCGTCTAATAGAAAAGCAACTGTAAGTATCCCAATAGCAACCGCTCTTAAAATAAATGTTATTTGGATAACTACTTTTCGATTAAATTTATCTGTAAGAATACCGGTCAATGGTGAAACAAGAAAACCAGCTATGACATTCAGTGCTAACATCACACCTACTGCTCCAGACGAACCAGTTTCATCTAATAGATACCAATTTGCTCCAATTGTACTCATTCCTACTCCAAATCCTGACATAATATCTGCAAGAAAAAAGAATAAAAAATTTTTATTTTTTAAAATTGACATTTTATCGCCTCGTCCTTTTACTGTTATTATCTTGAATATCCTATGACGTAAAATGGATAATTCAAAAGCTTCCCTCGACAATCAATTTAATCTCACCATGATACGAGGCTTTTAATTCTTAATTAACATAAAATTAATATTCACAAAATATTAGAAAAACTATCCAGCGAATAATAGAATCAACAAGGTAATTTCAAAAATAAGCTATGCATAATCTAAATGGATTAAGTTAATCAATTCTGTCGCTTTATTTTTTGCATCCTTAGAATTACTACTAGTTGTAATAACGTACCCCAGTCTATCATCCGAACTTTCAGGAACTTTTACAGCAGATCCCGGCCGAATGCTTACTCCATATTTAATAACAGATGGATTCGTTTTAAGATGTTCTATACCACTTATGTTTGAGATTATTCCATTTTTCGGAGCAGTTAAATAAGCTATCGACGTTGCTTTTTTAAATGGAAAATATTCATTTATAGGTAAGCCCAAATAGAAGTTTACGGTCTCTTCAAAAATATCCCAACCGTAAGTATTCACAAGAAGCTGAGAAGAAATCTGATCTCCGCCGGGTCTTCCATTTACTTCGATAATTTTTGGTCCAGAATTCGTTAATTTTAATTCCACATGGCTTGGCCCGTTATCAATCCCTATGGCTCGTACAGCTTTAGAACCCACCTCGACAAGCTCTTCTTGTCTATTAAAATGTACGGAGGCAGGGACGGTATGGGATGTTTCTACAAAAAATGGTAAATCTGATGTTTCCTTCTCCGTAACGGATGAAAAAATAATCTCTTTGTCTTTTAGAAAGAACTCAACACTAAACTCTGGCCCCTCTAAATATTCTTCCACCAGATAGTCTCTGCTAACGTCAAATCCCATATAGGTCTTTTTAAATTCTCTTAACTTATGAAATGCTTGAACCATTGCTTCTTTATTATTGATAAAAAATACTCCCTGGCTACTCGCACAATTTGTTGGTTTCAGTACGACTGGATAGCCAATAGATTGTGCAGATTCACATGCTTCTTCCAAGCTTGATACTTTGGCAAATCGAGCGCTGGGAACGTTGTACTTTTTATACACAATACGCGCTGAATCTTTATTACGAGCGGTATATGCAGCAACTGAGGGAACAGTCGGCAAGTCCAGCCATTCCGCTACTTCAGCAGTATAATGTGAAGCATAATCAGTTGCAGGAATCAACGCATCTATTTTCTCATCATAGATGGAGTCTTTGATGGCGTTATAAATTAATTTTGGATCTCTAATATCAGCAATTAAAAAGTCATGAAAATAATTTTCATATCCATATATTTTAGGGTTATCCTTCGAAGACCCTATAGCAATAACTGTACATCCTTTTTGGTAAGCCCTCTCTACAAAATCGATTCCGTAGAAACTAGGCTCTACAAATGCAACAATTTTTTGTGTATCCATTTACTTACAGCTCCTTATTTTTTTCTGAAATAGTCATCTTTCACTGCCAAAGATATATTCTTTATCATTTCAATTGCGTTCTAATATGCTAAACCATTTAAATCCATCATAATTCCCTCCAGTTATTGGTTTTTCCACTTTTTTGTGAGCAACATTATTGTATGATAAGATATTTGTATAAACCAGATTAAAAATCCGATAGTTTCCATCGGAAATATCGATTGGAGCGAAAATAAATGGATATAAAGCAGCTATCAACGTTTCAGGTTGCAAGTGAAACGTTAAATTTCACGAAGAGCGCTGAAATCTTAAACTATGCTCAGTCCAGTGTTACTTCTCAAATCAAAAGTTTAGAGGCTGAATTAGGGGTTAATTTATTCGATAGACTAGGAAATAAATTGGTATTAACTTCATTTGGAGAAAAATTCAAAAGTTATAGTGATACGATTATTTCCCAATATCATTCAGCTATTGAAGAAATCCATTTTGATAAAAATATGAAAAGCACTATCACAGTTGGAGCAACCGAAAGTCAATGTACTTATAAACTGCCTGAAGTGCTAAAAGAATTAAAAATGCTATTTCCTAATATAGGAGTGATTGTTAAACCGCTTCATAAATTCTCTGAAATTCAGGCACAATTACATTCTGGTGAAATAGATTTTGCATTTATGCTCGATGAAGAAATAGAACGTGGCGGGGATAACTTGGAGATTTCAAAACTGGCATCAGAAAAGTTGGTTTTAGTTGCTTCTCCAGACAATACTATTTCACAAATTACTAACGCTAATTTACAAGATTTAACCGAAGAAACCATTATCCTTACCGAAAAAGGGTGTTCTTACAGAAATTTATTAGAGAGAACCCTTTCAAGTAAAAAAATAAACTTCCATGCAACGTTTGAAATCACTAACATAGAAACATTAAAAAATTGCGTGAAAACAAATCTCGGAATTGCTCTTTTGCCTTATGGAGTTGTAAAACAAGAAATTGAAAAAGGAGAATTAAAAATGGTCAGGCTGGCTGAAGAAAAGAATCGTGAAATATATCACTTTATCTCCTGGCATAAAGATAAGAAACTAACCCCCATTTTAAACTCATTAATTTCTGTTAGTGAACGTGTTTTCTTATAATCATGAGCCATATGAATTCCTTTACCTTCATCACTTCCATCCAATAATAAAGCCTGCAGAGAAAATGGAATTATTTCTCTGCAGGCTTTATATAAAAACTAGAAGCATTTGTATCATAATCAGATTAATTATTTGTATCATTTTTAAAATACATATTCTGAAAATCATACCGCTTCTCCCAATTCCATTCACTCTTCTATTTGCTCCTAACACGGTTTTACCCTGTTTCGATTATCATTGCATCCTTTCAATTTCAACAAGGACACTAACGTTTACAAATACTATAAGCTATTATTTTTCATCAGAAATTAAACCAATAAATGCACGAACTTCTTCACTTATTTCCTTATAACGCGTCCAATGCAGATAATGATGCCCCTCCAAGGTAACAATTTTACTGGCAGAGAAATCCGTTACCTGTGTTTCAAAAAAAGTCAGCATATTTTTACCATCCGCGGTTTCCTGATCTTCTTTTGGAGTAAAGAGTAAAACAGGCATATTCGCCGGAAATGTCATCTCTGCCGTTTTCTCAATATTATTGGCTATTTCATTGGCTTCGGCAACAACATTTTTGTTATTTATTTTCCAAGCCGAAATAGCCTTGGTCATTTTTAAATTATCTTCAGAATATGTACCGTCGGCAGCAAGCGGCAGGAAGTCTTCAGAGCTAATATATGTTGCTAACCTTGCCAATCCGGAAGGTGCTAAATAGCTCATATATCCAGGCATTGCTGGGGCAGCTTCATCAAAGTACGCTAACGCCTCTGGTAAAGTCGGGTCGATGCCTATGACAGCTTTGACCTCTTCTGGATACACATTAGCAAAATACATGCCGTATATTCCTGAAACGGAATGGGGCATCAATATATATGGACCATGGATATCCGATTGCTTTAGAGCGGTTCTTAATTCTTCAACAATATTTTCCACTGTTCGTTCTTTTTCGGTTAATTCACTCCAGCCATAACCAAATCCCTCGACCACGACTACTTTATTTTCCTTTGCTAATTCATTTAACAACGGTTCAAAATCTAAGGCTGGAGCGGCGGTTCCTAGTCCACTCATTAAAACAATCGTATTATCTCCTTCCCCTTTTATATAAATATGCATATCCTTCCCATCCACTTCAACAAATTCTCCGATTGGCGGATACGTTTTTTGCCCAAATGCAGTCATGATATTATTAAAAAGAAACCACATGACAAACGCAGCAACGGTAATCAATAATATATTCCTTAAAATCCTCCAAAGTCTAACTTTCCTTTTCGTTTTCATCATTATTTCCTTTGGCCTTCTTTCTTTTTAATTCTATCTTACCGTGCCAACGAACGTTTAAGAATGAACCTGAGGAATATTTATGGATAGGCCTTGAGGCTTATCGGATATCGCTGCCTAGTTACTGCAAATATATTTCTATGTAATCCTTTTTTAGGCACTAAAAAACCACTATAGTAAGGGGCCCTTACTATAGTGGTCAGCTTTTTTTATAACCTGAAAAAGCTTCTTGTTTCTTCTCTAACTTCTCTTCAATTTGGGAAATTCTTTTTTCATCGTTTAATAATTCTTGTCTGTTTAAATCGACAAGCTGTTCAAAATTTAATGTTTTTGGTCTCAATTTATATCCTCCTCTCTTCCTATACCTTTATTATAACTTATAATCGTTTGTATAAATCAAAATTGTTTGAACATTTATTGAATTTTTTATAGTTTTTATAAGAAGGGTTAATAGATTATATTATGTTTTTTTATTCATTAAAAAAAGGCAGGATATTGGTGAAACCATAGATGCAAAAATTCTCACCCAGTCGCTAAGAGAATAATATTGTTTAAAATTTATATCCCTGGCCTTTAATACGAATTTTTAAGTAATTCATTTATATTTATGTAAAGATATATTTACATAATTACAAGTTCATGTTATAAATTATGTAAAGGTATATTTACATTTTATAAAGGTGGCGAGCGAATGCCTGTACAAAACAACATCAAAGAAATAAGAAAACAAAGAGGCATTAAGCAATTGAAATTAGCAGAGGATTTACAAGTATCGCGGCAAACGATGACGGCAATTGAAAAAAATAAATACAATCCAAGCTTAGAACTCGCTCTAAAAATTGTTAAGTACTTTGAACTTCCGATTGAAGAAATTTTCATTTTAAAGGAGGACGACAAATCATGAATAAGCATTTACAACCTTGGGTTTGGACGGTCGTTGGGAGCATTGGTTTTATTACTTCGCTGCTCGTGAAGACCATTATCTATTTATTTACTGGTCAATTTGATTTCTCCGGGCTTCTCGGATTGCTTGCCGGATTATTTATTATAATCATCATCAATATAATCATTGTTAAAACGAAAAAAGATAAAACGCCTTCGATAGACGAAAGAACCCTGAATAACATTAAAAAATTCTATGCTATTTCCCCGCATATTTATTTAGGAATCATCATTATAGGTCTCATTATTCTTTCCATAAAGGGAATGGAAGTGATTTCAATCACTTATCTGTGGGCAGCAGTTATGTTGTATTTGGTGTTAAGTGGAATTGGGTCACTCGTAATCCATTTAAAATAAGTGAAAGCTTTTCTAAAAACAAAAACAGGATAACATTTTTATCATTCTTACATGTTATCCTGTTTCTTTATTTTATATTTTTTCCTGTAAAATCAACTAAATCAGGCTGATAAATCAGCTTTGAGCGCGCTTCTCCAACATAGCCTTCCCAAATGGCAAATTCCTTTTCAAACTTTTCTCCGATTGCGGGGAACTTTTCCTCATCATAATCGAGCTCTTTATACTCTTTCCATACCCTCTGACCGTTTTCTAAAATCGGACTCATTTTATGAACTTCTTTTATTCCTGCAGCTTTATGTTCTCCATAATGCATGGAGGTGTTGGTTCCATAATCCGTTCCAAGCATCAACACATAGCCTTTGTTACGATATATATAAGCAAGCGGAGATTTATCTCCCAATCCATTATCTAATGAGTGATTACTTGCGATTTCACCCCTGTTCTTTCCCCATACAGAAAAAGAGAGTGCAGGATGATAACTGCGCCTAACATTGGGGTATGTTCGGAATGCCTCTGGTATAGTCCCCATTCCAAAGGTCGGTGTTACATCGGGATCAAACGGCGGTAATTCCTTCATTACTTCAGGAATCCATTCTTCTGGAATTGCCGGATTACTCCACTCTCTTGGATCCGATATGTCACCACTATGAGCTGGCATGATAATCGTCCCTTTTGAAGTTATCACGTCCTGTAAAGCATGAATAATAGCTACTGGGCCACCACAGACCCATCCTAATGATCTCATGGAGGAATGGACGATTACCGTCATTCCTTCATATAAGCCCAGCTTTCTGAAGTCATTCGCAAGCGAGCTGCGCGTTTGCGGTGCATTGGATTGTTGGATTAATTCTTCCTGACTCATAATGAAAAACTCCTTTGTATATGAGAGAAATCACAGTAATAGACGGACATGATTTCATATGATTCCATTCTTTCTGATATTTTTCTGTCCATATGTATTATCGATTATTTCATCAAACTAGAAAATATTAATACTTTTTCGCAGCGATGACCATGCAAATAAAGACCGTACAAATGGTTAATGCTGTCAGAATATAGAGCACGTCTAATGCAGATAGTGTTAAGAGATTAAACTGCAGAATAATCATTAGGATCATAAAATAAACTAATAAGGCGAAATAAGCATACTCCAGCCCCTTTTGCCTTATTAACTTCATTCGTTCATCTTTTTGTTTGAATTGCGGATAAAGATAACTCATGCCAAAAGCCATAATACCTAATGATGGCATGATATAGGTGGAAGTTGGCGGAAATGCATTTGCCATCACCGCTGCAAATACAATAAAACCAAACATACCTGCCTGAAAAAAACCTAAAATTAAAAATAGCCCCCGGCTTGCATCTTTATTCACGATATCCCTCCTGCTCATTTATTTTTTATAATCTTCTTCCTCTAAAATAAAAACATTCTCTACATTAGTTTGAAAAAGTTCGGCAATAATCATGGCTAAAGGAAGTGATGGGTTGTATTTTCCCTTTTCAATTGAAATAACGGTTTGTCTTGAAACGCCAAGCAGCTCAGCAAGTTTTTCCTGAGAATAATCAAATTTTCGTCTGAATTCCACCATATTATTTTTCAATCGATTTCAGCCCCTTCATGATTAATGCTAAAGTAAAGGACACTTGACGTCAAGTGTCCTTTACCTTACTTATTTAACGTGTCCGTCCGAATGATGCAGTCTAACGGACATGTAAATTATTTATAAAATCATAACTAACAGCCGCTATATTTCGCACGCTTTTTGTAGTTTGGAAATTTTGATACAATAACCCCAGAAAGCAGGTTTTGACAATTCCATAATCGAATGACCTAACAAAGGAAAAAGGGGGATCTTATTGGCAGGCTTATTAGAAAACATATCTCAATTATCTGGAGCAATCCTCTTGATATGCGCCGTTTATTATTATTTTCATTTTAAAAAAATCAAAAAGGAAAGAAAATTAACAGCCATGGAGCGAACCGTTTATGTCCTGACTCAAATTGCGATTTTCCTATGGATGGGCAGTAATTTAATTCTGTTTCTAGATCGAATTTATTAAAGGGCGGTAATGGCCTTTATTATGCCATACCGCCCTTCAATGGAATGAAAATCTATAGTCTTTAAATAACGATGGAGATAACTAAGCTCAAAAACAAAATGGCTACTTAAACAATCTGGTTTAAAACATTAAAAACATACTTACAATGTAGTAATAATCGGTCCTTCCTTCGTCAGAATAATCGTATGCTCATATTGCGCTACAAAGCTTTCATCCGTCAGGAAAGTCCACCCGTCATCCGATTGGTAAACTTCCTCTTCCAGTGTAGAGATAAACGGTTCAAAAGCAATGACCATACCGTCTTTTAAAATTTCATCATCCCAGCGAGAGTAGTAATTGAAAATATGGTCCGGTGCTTCATGAATAGATCGGCCAACGCCATGCCCCGTAAGGTTTGTTATAACAGTTAAATCATTTTGCTTGGCTGCATTGTGCACCGCTTTTCCAAGACCGCTTTTTTTCGCACCCGGCTTTGCCTTTTTCAGACCAGCATCAAATGCTTCTTTAGCAACGTCACATATTTTCTGCAGGATTTCCTCTCCATTTCCGACTACAAAGGAAATTCCAGTATCGGCAAAATAACCGTTTTTCGAGCCTGACACATCAATATTAACAAGGTCGCCTTCCTGAATAATCCGTTTCCCCGGAATACCGTGGGCTACTTCTTCATTTACGCTGATGCATGTATATCCAGGGAAATCATATTCTCCTTTTGGTGCAGATTGTGCTCCTTCTTTTTCAAACATCTCGCCTGCTATTTCATCCAGCTCTTTCGTTGTGATTCCAGGTTTTGTATATCGGACTAATTCATTTCGAATGGCTCCACAAATTTTACCGATTTCTTTTAGACCTTGAAAGTCTTCTTCTGTCTTTGCAATCATTGTGTATCCTCACTTTTTAAGTATTTTATAATTTATATTTCATTTTGATTTTATCATAAACAGTATGGATTTTTCTTCAACTAAAAATTCTTTGTAAAAAATAAACAATCAAAAGGGCTATCTTTTTTATTCTTATAATGGCGTATCATACAGCCAGTTATATATAATAAATGCTACTCTAACTATTTTTAGAATTTGACGGATTGTATCGCCATGATTTTATTAAAAATAAGAGGACTTTCGTACATAAATGCATTACGAAAATCCTCTCCTATACATATTTAATTATAATGGTCTCGGCGTATTAACTTCCTCATCAAAATTTATTTTTAACAGCTGCCCTGCATGCACCAAGCCGGAACCGAAGCCGTACAGAAGCGCTTTATCTCCATTCTGCACTTTTCCATTCCGAACACCAAGGTCCAGTGCCAAAGGAATGGTTGCTGCTGAAGTGTTCCCAAATTTCTCAAGGCTATAAAGTGTTTTTTCGATCGGGTGTCCTATTTTTTCACAAATCGGTTCAATCAATCTCAGGTTGGCACTATGCGGAATAAACCAATCTACCTCATCTAAGCCGGCTTCCGTTTTCTCTAAAAGCTGTTCAATGCTTTTCGGCACCTTCCTTACTACCCATTTAAAAACTTCTCTCCCGTTTTGGACAAGATATTTTGTGTCAATTAGCTCTACATCATTCACCTTGTTAGCTAAGCTGGTTTGATATACATGCTGTGCGCCGCTACCATCGCTGCCCAAATGGAAGCCGATAAAATCTTCTGCGTCCTCATCTTTTTCCACTAACACTGCACTGGCAGCATCACCGAATAAAATACAGGTGCTTCTGTCGGTATAATCCGTTACTTTTGAGAGCGTTTCTGCTCCAATCACAAGCACCTTCTTATGAAGGCCGGAACGAATTAAACTATTCGCCGTATGCAGACCATAGACAAACCCCGCACACGCTGCACCTAAGTCAATGGCCCCTGCCTGCTTGATTTTCAGCCGATTCTGTATAATGCTTGCAACAGACGGGTAAGGAAAATCCGGCGTGCTGGTTGCTACAATAATCATATCGACATCTTCCACTGTTTTATTATATCTTCGCATTAAATCTTCCACAGCAGCTACACATAAATCACTCGTAAATTCATCTGAACGCGCTATTCTTCGTTCGTGAATTCCAGTTCTCTGTACAATCCAATCATTTGTTGTCTCCACCATTTCTTCCAGATCGAAATTCGTTAATTTCTTCTCAGGTACATAGCTTCCGATCGCAGTCATTCTTGTTCCAATCATCGAATCCCTCCAAAATAATTAGAAGTTAGTATTATTATCTGGTACTAATTATAACATAAAACGAAACATCAGTCAGTGGGAGTTTTTCGGACGGTTCTACGTAATAAAAAATATATGATAGGTTCTGTAAAATATAATGCATGGTATTTATCATTCTATATCAAATCATTCCAATCCATATTTCTCAGTGTAACATGGTGAGCCTCTACTTCTCTCATCTATGCTGCCAGATGGCGTAAATCCAATAAAAGTAACATCGCATAATTGAAGGCACTTCTTCCAACGACTTTTTTATTTTACTTAGATAAACTGCCTAAACACATTCTTTCCAATCATTATAGCAATATTCGCTATTCTTCCCTCATTTTCAACAAAAATGTCAGATTATGCGCTTTCCCGGGAAATATTCCATGTCATTAACGATAATATTTTTAGCAATGCAGAATATGAAGCCAATACCTTCATTAATTATAAAACGAAAAACTTCACGCAGCAGGAGTTTTAGACACACAAAAGTTCTTCTTCGGGGTAGGTAATCGCAATGGTTTCAGTGGGCGAGTAATCGCAGGCCCAGTCTCAAGGCGTGGCGAACTTAGTCTGTTTCCTTTCTCCCACTGAGTTATCTTGAGTAATTCAGGAAGTTAGCTCACCAGATTTCCCGCCTAAATAAATTCATTTCACGCATTATTTTAATGTCTCCAGACTGCCGATATTCTAGAAGTCCGTTATGTTTTATCATTGTTTCGGTATTCGTAGGATTTCACTTTAATATCTAATGATTGATATAATCCTTTTCACAAAGCTTTAAACAACTTTCTTCAGCATATCAATCGACATTAGTTTTTTATAAAATTTTTAACTAAAAGTCTAAAAAAATATTTATTTAAATATTATGAATAATGTAAATTATAATTATAAAAGGCAAACAAATTTTATAATAGACAAATGGAAAGAGTCCTGCACAAATCCAAATTTGAAACATCACTTTTGAATAAATTCTATTCATCATTTCCATTTGCTTTTGTCTCTTTATTGAAAAACAAACGTCAAGGGGTCCCCTTGACGCTGTTTCAAACTCTATTTTTCATAACACTTTAACAAACTGCTAAAAAAAACCTTAAAGAGATAAAATAACACACAGTTCAAAATACCCTTACGCAAGCTCAATCAAATACCTGCTGGATAATTCATTTCATTTTCCCTCTGGCCAGTTTTACCTCGATTCACGGACTGTCCGCTCTTCTCTTTCATCCCGCTGCATATGACTTTGCTCTTCAGCAGGGGAATTGCCATTCTTCATAAAGAAGCTGATTACAACCCCAATCAGAGAGAGTATTGTAATGACCATAAAGGCTGTATTAACACCATGGATCATTGGATAAGATATATCCGGATTATGCTCTGCAGACATTTCCGTTGTTGTCATTATGGTAATGACAATTGCTGTTCCAACAGAGGCTGAAACCTGACGCATCGTATTCGTCATCGCCGTACCATGTGGAATCAAGTCTCTAGGCAGCTGATTTAAACCGGCAGTTGTTACAGGCATCATGACCATAGACAGACCGAACATCCGGATCGCATACAGAATCGTAATCATTAACATTGATGTGGACGGTCCCAGATTGGTAAATGCAAATGTAGAGATGGTAATAATGATAAGGCCGGTTACTGCGAGCCACCTCGCACCGAAACGGTCAAATATTTTACCCGTGATGGGAGACATCATTCCATTCACTAAAGCGCCGGGAAGAAGCGCAATTCCTGCTTCCATCGCAGTAAAACCGCGTGCATTCTGCATATAAAGCGGAACTAACGTTTCCGTGCCAATCAATCCCATAAATGCAATCATGGGAATAATCGTTGATAAAGTAAAAATAGGATTTTTAAATACCCTAAACTCCAGCATAGGCGTCTCCATACGTAATTGCCTGATAATGAAACATACTAGCGCTACCGTTCCGACAATCAGGGTAGTAATCGTAATGGGACTTGCCCAGCCATTGTTTCCTGCACTTGTAAATCCATATAGAAATCCGCCAAAACCGAAAGATGACAAGATAATCGATAACATATCCAATTTCGGATACGTTAATTCCGTAACATTTTTCATCACTTTAGCTGCAAATACAATAACGATAATTGCTATAGGCAGAATAAGAAGAAATACGGCGCGCCAGGAGTAATTCGTGATAATCCATCCGGACAATGCAGGACCAATCGCTGGAGCAAAAGAGATTACCAGCCCTACCAATCCCATCGCTACGCCGCGGTTCCTGACAGGAAAAAGTAGTAAAAACACAGTCTGCATCAGCGGCATGATTACGCCTGCACCGCTGGATTGAATGATCCTTCCTAAAAGCAGCATACCAAAGTTCGGAGCCATGGCAGAAAAAGCGGTTCCGACAGCAAACACGGTCATCGCAGTAATAAACAGCTGCCTAGCCGTGAAACGTGCCATTAAAAATGCCGTGACTGGTATCATAACGCCATTGACGAGCATAAAAACCGTCGTCAGCCATTGTCCGGTATTGGCACTTACATCCATTTCGTCCATGATTGGCGGGATGGCAGTAATCATCGTCGTCTGGTTTAAAATTGATATGAACCCACCTGTAAGAAGTACGATAATGATAGGTGTTTTATTAAATGATTGCACTTTTCTATGACACCCTCCTTCATATAACAAATTACAATAGTGACCATGTTACAGGAATGATTTCGTTTTGTCGACGATTGTGCTTTACATTTCCCCGCCATAGCAAGGTAAGAAATTAAAGCAGAGAACAACAAATTTAATGCGCTTTGGTTAAGAAAAGATGTATTTAAAGGATGGCATGATTTCAATCTAAACCCGCCATATTAATAAAGGAAGCTCCCGCTTGCTATCTCCCCTTCAAGTAAACAAGGCAGTTTTTCTTTTCCTTTCAGCCAATCGTTGAACGAAAGGAAATAGGGATCACCATTTCCTCCAATCCCCGCCATTACACCCCGGTCTTTAGGGCAATAGACCACCGTATGAAGTGTTCCAAAGTATTCTTTATAATCCTTGAAAAATAATGGCGATTCTTCATCGTTAAATATATGATACGCAGAAATTGGAGTAACATTTTTCTTTTCCAAGGCTTCCAAATAATTTTTACGGTGCAGCGAACCTTGAATGAATGCTCTATTTTTTTCACTTAGCTGCTTAGATTCAAAATGATTCGTACATATCAGCGGTGTCCTTTTATAAACAATCTGTTGCTCAGGTGATACTTCCACAACAGCATTATTTCCTTCTCTATCCATGATGGAAAAGTTCACGCAATACTGGTGGGGAACTTGTTTGATAAGTGAAATTGCTTCATAAATGTCAGCACATTGCTCCAAGACCATTCGGCATATCGTCGTTGCCAAAAAGCCTTTTTGACTGACCTTTTCATTTACTAAATGCAGCCCAATCACAAGCCCCTTTTCATTCATGCCATCCAGTCTGCCAGTAATCTGCTGACTGAACCCGATGCTTGCATAGCTGTTATCCGGATTGAGCAGAACCAGTCGAGCATCATATAATGCATCACTAAAATCATAATTTCTCACATACAAAGAGTCATTGGCCAGTGTGGTACAGCCCATGGAAGGCATTTGTATATTGTACCCTCCAAACAGCTGCATTGCTGTATCTACATGAATGTTCATCCCTGCAGCCAGCCCCTCTATCTCGTTCAAAAGACTTGGCGAAACTTTCTCTATTTGTTTTCTTGCTTCCAGCATGTTTCCATTCGTCTGTAATTCCGTTTGCTGTTTCCATTTTGCATTCGATTTCAGCGCAATGCCCTGTTTCCTGCCGATTTCATACATCTTCCCTTTTAGTTCCATGACTTCCACCTGCAGTTTTTTTCTATGCTTCATTGCTTCGCCCCTATATAACTGACAGGCATAATGATGTCGGCTGTTTCCATCTGGTCACCGCGATACCATTCCAGAATAGAACCAGCAGGAGTCCAGCTGTTTGTCACGCAATAATCCATTAAGCTGCGATAAGCTCTTTCAATTTTTGAAAAGTCTTCATTAAAAGGAAGACCGACACAGAAGCTGCCCCGCATTTTTTCTGAAAAAGCATCTGGAAAGAGTGCTGTATTTATTTCTCGGGATACACCGAAGCCAATCTCTGCTTTGACTTGATTTCTGTTTCCGGATATATACCGTAAATACATGTTGTTAATCGGAATATAGTGCTGTTTCATCTGTTCTCTTCTGAAAACAAACTCCCGGCTAAACTGTCCCGCAGCGGATTCTGCCTCAAACCAAATGACTTTCTCTCCCGTTTTTTCAAACATATAAATCTCTTCTTTCTCATTATCACTTTCTAAATAGCGAAGACTGACTTCCAGCTGTCTCTGATTTTCTTTTATGGTTTGAATCCATTTCTTCTTCATCTGCTTCCGGCTGTTTTCGTTCGCTTCTAAATAAAGCTGAATATCACGGATAGGAACCTTAGCTGCCCGCAAGCTTGCAATCAGCTTGGCGAGAGGAATTTGATCTTCGGCATACATGCGGTAGTTACTGCTCTCCTCCCTTACTGATTTCAGAAGATGCTTTTCTTCATAAAAACGAAGGGTGCTTTTTGGTATTCCAGTCTGTATTGAAAAGACCTGTATCGTCATCAATATGTTTTCCTCCAATTCCCTTTCTTAACTATAAGCATAACCCTTTAAGTAACTTGAATGTCAAGAAGTACTTTGCGGACTGTTACTTCAAAAATGCCATTTAAATTCATTCAATCATTAAGTTTTTGAAGCCCTTAATGATTGAATTGTCTTCACGAAATGAATCATCTGTTCCCGCCAAAAAAATCAAAAAACACTGAAGCAGCTGCATTTCAGTGTTTTCTTAACTAGATTTTGATTAGAACGTTATGTTTCTTAAACTTACTCGCTTTCCGAACTAATTTTCAAAAGGTTATCATACTATACATCAACAGCTCCATCCTTCATATAGAGCTAGCAAAAATTAATGAATTTTCAAGTAAGTCCAACTGAACATACCACTAAAATACTTCCAGCTGATTCATAAAATCCATTACATCAGAAGAAACCCAATAATCTTTGATTTTACCCTTTTCAATACGGAATATGTCCGTTCCATCAAAGGAAACAAGCTTTCCTTTCTCTGCTTTTGCTCCCTCCATATTACCATTATAAATGCCTTCAAAATTCCAGCGGGCGGAAACATAGTTTCCTTCTTCAATGGGCTGAACCACTAGGGACATGTTTACATTTTCAAAATAGTATTTAGCAGATTCAACAACATCCTTTAATGCTTTTATCCCTTTTGCGCTGCCCGAATCTTTGCCATCTGTTCTTGCTTGATGTACTGTGCAATTCTCATCAGTAATGTCATGCAGAATAGATATGTCTTCATTCCAGGCATTCATCCATGCTTGATAAATTTCTTTTCCATTCATATTATAAACTCCTCTCTTGATTAATAGGATTCCATTAATAACATGATACGTTAGTAATTTCCCGATTAACTTCCTATTCTTTTTTAGTATCTGCTTATTTTGCAGATTGAAACAATGCAAACTTATACTCCCCGAACCTTTTTCCACTTTCTAATCTTCGTCCGGAATGTCTTAAACGGCGCCACTGTATTAATATGGATCCATTTCCAAATCGCCCAGCTGGAAGGAGTCGTCGTCGCCCATTGTCTGCCACCCTGCTCAAATAACTCTTTATCCTGATAGCTTTCTACCAACTGAATGACCCGGTCAACATCTTGATGAAACTTCTCAATCAGATTTCCCAATGAATCATCTGCATACGTATCATAGAAGCTTTGATAAAGGCCGCCGAGATTATTCCATTTATAATCCGGCGTTGGCGTGATAGCATCTTCCCCATTTTGATTGGCCTGCTCCCAAAATAAGATTAAATTCATCCATCCCAGCTGATAAGCAATCATTTGTGCCGGCGTTCTGTCTACATCATCTACAGAGACATCTTTATCTGAATGATTCACTGAATCAAATTCACTAATAAATAAATTGGCTCTCTTAGTGATTTCATCAATTAGAGCTTGTTTACTCTCGTATCCCTGCATGTCATCCATCCTTTCTGATATGTAAATTGTTTTATTTTTAATTCTTTGCCAGAGACGGATGCTTTCTTTTCCTTGCAAAATATAAAAATATCAATTGACCTATCAGAACAAGTACAAAAAATCCGCCTAAAACCATAAATGCAAGAAATCTTAATTCAGGAGTCTGTACCACCCCTGCTCCGTCAACATCTCGAACGCCGATAGCAACAGATGCTGCTATAAAAAATAGTATCCAAACGATACTTGTTGTCCACCAAATTTTCATCATATGTATCACCTATTTGTTTTCCTGTAAAATAGTTGTAGACAAAGCGGGAGCAGCCGATTGTCTTATGAATGAAGGTGATTTGTTTTTTGTTCGGATAGATACGAAAACGAAATGCTTTTTTTACTTTCATGGCTTCTTACCTCCTCCTGTCTATTATATCAGAAGAACGATGATTTTGGAACATTTGTTCGATTTAATATTGAACAATCGAAACACTCAAAAGCAATCTTTTGTGCATAGGAGATTCATCTCTCCATTACCTCTACGCGCTTGAAGAGGGAGTTTTCTCTCCTTTTTTTGATAAAAATAGCATGTAATCTCCCAATCCAGATTCGTGTTAACTTACTTCATTCCGCTTCAGATGCAGATCGATATACATTATCGCCGCGTCTGCTCCGAACTTCCTTCCAGGCACTGATTGCGTCTTGCAGTGATTTTCCCTTATTCGCCGAATCATCAAAATAAGCAAGAATAAACGTATTATATTCAAATTGTCCGGAAATCGTTGTACGCTTTCCTTTCTTTTTATCTTCTTCTAATTTATAATAATGATCTACTACGTCTTGATATGTTTTTCCAGCATTGGCTTTGAGATAATTCTGCAAGGCTACAGAGAAATGAAACTTCGGGCCAATCACACGTTTAAAAAATTCTCTATGCTCCTGCGTGCATTTAAAATTGGATTCAATCACCGTTTCCAAGCTCATCGAATCTGCCTTTTTCCGTTTTTCTGGATATGCAGGTGCTTTTTTAGACTTGGCAGCTTGTGATAGCTCCCCTGTTTTTAAATAATGGATGATACGTTCTGCAATTTCTGTTTTAGCTCCTGAAGTTTGCATTCCTTTCTTTCTGCAAAAATCCTGCAATTCCACCTTCAACCAATAGAAATCTAAAAAATCTTCTACCGAAATGTTCTCATCCAAATAAGGACGAGTCTCTTTGTTCTGTCTGTTCATTTTTTCGCTCCCCCCTGACGTGCAGCTTCATCTCAGATAACCGCCGTTATTGATATCAAAAGTAGCTCCTGTATAATGTTTCGACTTATCCGATAACAAGAACACTACTGTTTCAGCAACATCCTTAGCAGTTACTGGTGTATCAACTAATTCGCTATGTAAATATTCTTCTTTTCTCCACGAAGGGATGACTTCCATCATCGAGGTGTCCACCATCGTCGGCGCAACAGCGTTTACCCGGATGTATGGAGAAAAATTCATGGCACAGCTTTTCGTCAGCCCCAGAATTGCTGCTTTTGAAGCACCATAGATTGCATCCGAGCTCCCTTCCATCCCTGCAACGGAGGACATATTGACAATCACGCCAGGTTGCTTTGCTTGAAGCAGCTTTTCACCAAACAGCTGCGAGAAATAAATGCCTCCCTTTACATTCACATCTAATACCTTGTTTATTTCATCCTCTTGATAATCTGCAATATTTTTTGCTAAGTAGATACCCGCATTATTCACTAATCCGTCTAACTCGGGATGTTCTGTTTCCAGATAATGAAAGAATGCAGAAACTGCTTTATAGCTGCTGATATCTAATGCATATGTAAATAATTTGTCGCGATGATCTATCCTCTGTTTTAAATCATCCAGTCCTTCTTGATTCCTATCACACGCTATAACAGCCGCGCCTTCCTCTATACACTGCCGGACCACTTCCTTCCCTATTCCAGCAGCTGCACCAGTGACGATAATTTCTCTATTTTGAAGCACCATTAAAATCTCCTTTATTTCCTTTTATTATATATCCATTTCCTCAAACTCTTTCATGCAAATCTATCGCGACGAAATAGCTCTATTCTTATGACCGATATACAAAAATATTCGATTAGATACAATCAGCAGAAACCCAAGAATAATATAAACAAATAAAAAAGCGGCAATAAAGCCTGCAACATTTGAATAACTTCCCACGCCTGCCGGAATCTCACCATTGGGGTTTAAAAAGAAATAGGGGTAAAACCCGTCCATTAATCCTCTCAAGCTTGAAATAACACAATAAATAACCGGATAAATCATCCAATAAAAAATATATTGATAGCTGTATCTTTTCTTCGTCTCCAAAAGAAGCCAATTGATAAAGACGGCTATCGGAATAAAATAATGCAGCGTCACATTCGTGATGGTGCGGATGCCAGTATATTCACCCCCGCTGGCAAGAAGAAAATGATAGGTAGAAATGCAGACAAACATATATATAACGGAAGCATTTTTGAAAAAATCCAAGAATGGACTCTGATTTTTACGATTTAAAATGGCGAGGCTGCTGCACAGAAAGGTTATCGCGACCATTAAATTCGCTTGAAACGTAAATTTCGTTATTGATACCAAAGGGTCCGGAGAGTAGGCAACGTGTAAAATAACACTGATAAAACCTGTAAGCCCAATTAACAGATGAAAACCCAGCTTTAACCTGAATGGTCTTTCAATTACATTTCCCATATAAATACCCCTATTTTATTTTCGATACAAAATAGCGCAGCATAATTAAGGCTGCTCTGTTAGCTGATTTGCAGCTGCTCCTATTATAGAATTCTACATATTTACTATAACTCCTGCTCTTATAGTTGAATTTAAACAGTTTATTAATGCAGAAATGATCTCCAAATTAACTTTCCCCTTCCCTGCTTCACATTACATCCGTCACCCATCTCAGCACGCCTCTAAATGACCAAAAGAGAATCCGAATCGGAAGAATGATAACTTCCGGAATCCAAAAAAGAATATCAAAAAACAAATCGGTCTTTGTATAATCTCCTTTCCCCTTTTTGCTTTTCCTTGTTTTCGATTTCTTCTTTTCCCACCAGTCACTCATTATGCTATTCCTCTCCTTTCTTATTATCTTTCTTTACGGATTACAGCCGGGAAATGTTTCAATTATTCAACAATTTATAGAGGAAATGCTTTCTTGTTAAATAGATTTGTAAACTTCTCATGTTTTCCCTTGCAATTCTTATTGAATGAAATAAAATAATTAACAAGAGATAAAATTAAGTTACACATGCCGGAGGGATAAAATGAGTACGCTACAACAGATGGATCATTCCAGTCTGCAACATCTTCATGAAAAAACAAAGAAAGAATTGGATGCAATCAAGAAAGAAAATCTATCTTTAAATATGGCGAGAGGAAAGCCAAGCGCTGAGCAGCTGCAATTGTCATTGGAATTGTTAGACAGCGTTACTTCTAAAAATATTGGGGATAACTTTTTTGTTTTAAATTATGGGATGGTAGATGGTCTGCCAGAAGCAAAAGCATTATTTAAAGATCTATTAGAAGTAGATACAGAGGAGATTTTAATCGGAGGTAATGCCAGCCTGAATATCATGCATGATTTGATTTCAAAAGCATTGATTAAAGGCGTTATTGATAGCGAAACTCCTTGGGGTAAAGAAGATGCAATTAAATTTATATGCCCTGTCCCTGGCTATGACAGGCATTTTACGATTTGTGAACAATACGATATCGAAATGATTTCGGTAGAGATGCTGAATGACGGTCCGGATATGGATAAGGTGGAAGAGCTTGTACGCAACGATGCGTCCATCAAAGGAATGTGGAGTGTTCCGAAATATAGTAATCCCGAGGGTATTACATATAGTGATGAGGTCGTGGAACGTTTAGCTAAAATGGAAACAAAAGCAAAGGATTTTAAAATTTTCTGGGATAATGCGTATGCCATTCATGATCTGACGGATCATCCTCCAAAATTAAAAAATATATTGGAAGCATGTAAGAAACATGGAAACCCAAACAGAGTATTTATGTTTGCATCTACTTCCAAAATGACTTTCCCGGGCTCTGGTGTTGCAGTCGTAGCAGCAAGCAGGGAAAATATCAGCTTTATTAAAGAGCAGTTAAGTGTGCAGACAATTGGTCCTGATAAAGTAAACCAGCTGCGCCATGTCCGCTTTTTTGAAAACTATAGTAATCTCCTGGAACACATGAAAAAGCATGCGGAAATTATGAAGCCTAAATTTGATGCCGTAATAGAAATACTTCATTCCAAACTGGATTCCTATGGCATTGCAACATGGGCAGAACCGGATGGAGGCTATTTTATCAGCTTAGACACGATGGACGGCTGTGCTTCTGAAGTAATCCATCTTGCCAAAGAGGCTGGAGTCACCTTAACTGGAGCCGGAGCAGCCTTTCCATATGGGAAAGATCCTCGTGACAGAAACATTCGTATTGCGCCATCATTCCCATCGTTAGAAGAAGTGGAAAAAGCAATCGACGTGTTATGTACATGCATTATTCTTGTAAGCACGAAAAAATTATTATAAAAGATAAAACATGCCATTTGCCGGGTTAGCAGGCAAGTGGCATGTTTTATATAGTAGAATTCTATTCCACTCTAAACCGAACCACTGCTTCCAACAGCCTCTTCGCATAAGCACTCTGCACATTTGCCAGATTTTTTGTCTCTATCTGCTCAACGATTTTTCCTTCATTTAAAAACATCACTTGATTACATAGATAAGCAACGGTTTGCAAGTCATGTGCGATAAATAGACACGTCATATCCATTTCTTTTTTTAACGTATCGAGTAAATCTAGGATTTGTGCTTGAACAGAAACATCCAGCGAGCTGACTGCTTCATCCAGAACCAAAAATTTTGGCTTCGTACTAATTGCCCTGGCGATACACACCCGCTGTAACTGGCCGCCGCTTAACTCATGCGGATAACGTTTTGCTAACTCCTTAGACAGACCGACTTTCTCCATTAAACTTTCCGCTGTTTCCTGTATCGGATGATTCCGGCTGAAAGCCTTCAAGGGTTCCATGATAATATCTTTTATCTGGAAAGCAGGATTGGCTGAGGACGTATAGTCCTGAAAAACAACACTCATCTGCCCTCTCTTTTCCTTCCTCCACGCTGCTGGATTTTCCCCCTCCAGCAACAGATTGCCGCTGTCTGCTTTTTCCAAGCCTAATATCAATCTGCTTAATGTACTTTTCCCACTGCCGCTTTCCCCGACTAAGGCAGCCCAGTCTCCCGCATGAATCTGAAAGGATACGTCCGCTAAGACGGATAACCTTTCTTTTCTGAAGCCTTTTCCTGCTTTCGGATATGTTTTATAGACCTTCTTTACTTCAAGCATGATAGGAATCCTTTCTCATCGATTGTTCAAACGCACGGGTCAGTTTGATTCTTGTATCCACCAAGTATTTTGTATATTCATTTTGTGGATGCTGAAATACATCTTCTGTCCTGCCATATTCCACTTGTTTCCCGTCTTTCATCACAAGCACATCTTCCGTCAGCTGTTGGATAACGCCGAGATCGTGAGAAATAAAAATAAAGGTAGTCCCCGATTGAGCCTGGAGATGCTGAAATGTTGCAATGACTTCTTTTTGGGTAATAGCGTCCAGCGCAGTGGTTGGTTCATCCGCAATAATAATATCAGGCTGTACGGCTGCTGCAATGGCAATCATACATCGCTGGAGCATCCCGCCTGACAATTGATGCGGATATTTCTTCAGCACCTGTGCAGCTTCCTTTATCCCCACTCTTTCTAATTCTCTCAAGGATACTTGTTTTGCCTCTGTCCTGGAAATTATCAAATTCTCACATAGCGTTTCCTGCATCTGCTTTCCAATGGTATCTAACGAATCAAAGGCGGACATGGCATCTTGCAGAATCATGCTGATATGCCGGGCTCTTATATCTCGAATTGATTTTGTCTTCATCCTCAGCATATCCGCACCTTCAAAATAGGCTGCACCGGAAACGGTTATCCAGGGCGCTATAAGCCCCAGCATCCCCTTCACCGTCATTGACTTGCCGCTGCCGCTTTCCCCGACAATGCCCAAACTGCGGCCGCGTTCCAATTTAAAAGATATATCTTCAACGATAACCTCGTTTGATTGTGTATCTTGTATCGATAAATTTTTCACTTCCAGCATAACCAAGCAATCACCTCATTCTTTTACCGCGCTTTCCACGCTTAACATTAAAGGCATCCTGCAGACTGTCCCCAAGAAAATTAAATGCCGCTACCACAACAAGAATTGCTATTCCCGGAGCAAGCATTAATTCCGGATAGATGGTCATCACGTTCTTCGCTTCGTTTAACATCATTCCCCATTCAGGCGTCGGTGCCTGCACTCCCAGCCCGAGGAAGGATAAAGCGGAAATCATTAAAATCACCGAACCTGCATCAAGTGTGGCCAGGACCGAAATCTCGCCTACCGTATTGGGCATGATATGCTTTTTGAAAATATGCCATCTGCTGAAGCCGGAGACTCGGGCAAATTGAATATAGTTTTTATCGGCGTATTTGATGATAATTGAACGGACCATACGTGTATACCATGCCCATTTTGCAATAATACTGGCGATCACGATATTGGTAAGCCCTGGTCCCATCATTCCGATAATGGCTAGAATCATTACTTCACTTGGAAAGGACATAAAGACATCGCAAATCCTCATAATGATCTCGTCGATTTTCCCGCGAAACAGCCCGGCGATTCCTCCAATCAATGTTCCAATCACAATCGTGACAATCATGGTTATAAAGGCAATGAAAACTGTCGTGCGAATCCCGTATAACAGCCTGGAAAAAATACATCTCCCCAGCTGATCCGTACCAAGCGGATAGGTTGTACTTATTCCCGCCAGTTTTTCTTTTACATTGACATCAATTGGACTATGCGGCGCTAGCCATGGCGCGAAAATTCCTGCCAGTACCACAAGGGTTAAGAAAATGATACAAATCATGGCGGAACGATCTCTCATCAATTTATTTAAACCCCCCATGATTATACCTCTTTTCTCATTCTTGGATCGAATATGGCAGTAACAATATCTACCAGTAAGTTACAGATGACAAATAAAACCGCCATCAGAAAGACATACGCTTGGATAACGGGATAATCATAATTGAATATCGCTGTCACACTCAGCCTGCCTATCCCCGGCCAGGCAAAGATATTCTCGACAATGACAGTGCCTGCAATTAATTTGGGAATCGACATGCCCAGTGCTGTAATAGCAGACTGAAGAGAGTTTTTGAAAATACGCTTTAAAATAATACCCTCTTTCATCCCGCGGGCTTTTGCATAAAGTACAAAATTCTCGTTTTTGTTTTGCACCATATTATTTCGAATCAATCTCACATAGGTGGAAATATAAGCAAAAGCTAACGTTACTGCCGGCAGAATAACAGATGTCCAAGAGCTCATCCCGCTTGTCGGCAGCAGATTTAATTTAATCGAGAAAAACCATATCAGCAAAAGCCCGATCCAATAACCGGGCATGGCCTCTGCAATAAAGACAAAGCCTCTAATGGTCCGATCAATGATGCTTCCTTCATAAATCGTACATAGAATGGAGGCAGAGACGCTGATAAAAACAATCATTACGAAGGCAACCAACGCAAGCATCAGCGTAGCTGGCAATGCCTGCCCGATTTCTTCGATCACCGGTTTATTATTAACAAAGCTGTTTCCGAAGTCACCTTTGATACTGCTGGTCACCCATGTAATATATCTTTCAAAAAATGGTTTATCGAGGCCCAGCTCCTCGCGCATCTCTGCAACAGCTGTTTCTGTCGGTGTGATTTCATTTACCCGCAGCGCGACTTCCGCCGGATCACTTTCGCTCAGATTAATGAGAATAAACGCCAAAAAGGATATTCCTATTAATAAGGGAATGATGCTTATGATTCTTTTCGTAATATAACGCTTCATTTACTCCACCTACATTCTTACATTAAAGAACCAAAAAAGCGGACCTTCATCCGCTTTTTTAATTTACTCTGTATCAAAATACATGTTTTCAAATGGAACTTCATATTGAGAGACATTAAACGTGACACCCTGCAGTTCTGGTCGATGGACTGCTTTTGTACGTGAGTATGTGAGCGGGATGTATACTGCTTCATCATGGATATACGATAACACTTCCGCATACATCGCTTCTCTATTCTCCTCATCATGCTCAATCATCAAATCGGTAATTGTTTCGTCCAGCCACGCTTTCTTGTCCAGCCCTGTCTGCGCCTGATAATCGCCATGCGCCGGGATTCTCCAGGAGGACAGGTAAGATTGCGGGTCATAAGGCGTTCCCCATGACAAGGAATATTGCAAATCAAATTCTCCTGATTTTTGTCTGTCTAAAAACGCCTGCTTCTGCTCTCCAGTGATATGCAGCTCCACACCTATCTCCCGCAAATCAGACTGAATATATTCACTGATCGTCTTTTCCTGTGCATTATCCGAATTATAATACAGGTTAAGCTCTAATTTCTCGCCATCTTTATAACGATATCCATCATCACTATTCAACTCCCAGCCGGCATCATCGAGCAGATTATTAGCTTTATCCGGATCATATTTCCTTTCCTCCAGTCCAAGGTCGCTGTAAGGAACTGTCGATGCAAGCAAGGTCGGCGCAACAGATTCTGATCCATTTAAGATACCATCCGCAATCGATTGTTTATCAACCGCATATTGCAGCGCTTCTCTTACCTCGATTTCGCCAGTGATGGGACGATTGGAGTTCAATAAAATCGCTCTGGAAGCGACCGGCTCACTCATTTCGGTTACGTACTCTCCCTGCTCTTCCAGCGCGGAGAAAGAGTCCAGGTCAATCATATCTCCATCGGATCCAAAAATCAGATCGACCTCTCCTTTTTCAAGGGCAAGCAGAATGGTCTGATGATCCGGCATCACCTTCCATCTTACTGCATTCACTTTAGGCTGTTCTCCCCAATATTCTTCGTTGGCAGTGAACACAGCCTCCTGATTCTCTTTATGTTCTGATAAAACCCACGGCCCTGTTCCCGAATAACCGCTGATGCCATCCTTTGTCGTTCCATCCACAAAGTCATTGGGAGATAAAAAACGAAACGGGCGGGTAAGTCCCAATTCCGTTAACGTCGGATAATACGGATGCTTTAACACAAGCTTATACGTAAATTCATCCACTACCACATTTTCGTCAATCAAATTGACTAAATCCAGCCAAGCATGACGTTCTTCATTATCCATGATGGCATCCATATTCTGTTTTACCGCCTCTGCGTTGAACTTTTCTCCGTCAGAAAAGGTAACATCCTCTCTTAAATGAAAGGTATATTCCAGCCCATCCTCTGAGATATCCCAGCTCTCCGCCAGCCAAGGCTCTACACCGTCTTCCGTATTCTTGACCAGTGATTCAAACACCATATTCTGGGCTGCCATTTCCCCGCTGTATAAATGCGGATTAATATCGCGGATATCCTTCGAGCTGGCATATACGATTTCATCTTTAGCTGCTTTATCATTTTCCGAATTGCTGCAGCTTGCCAATAAAAACAAAAACAATACGGAAAGCAGCCCTATATTTATTTTTCTCATTTTATTACTCCTATTATTCTTGGTGTCATGCCTGATGAAGCAGCTCACGCAAAAGGAATACTATAAGACCTTATCCATATGCAGTGTTTTCCAGACTGGATCTGACTCAGCCAGTCTTTCTTCAAAGCCCAGCGCTTTCCAGAAGGGAATACCGCCAGGCAGAAATGGATGAGAATGCAGATAAACCTTCTCGTATCCTGCTGTTTGAATCGACTTTAAAGCCGTTTGATAGAGGGCAGTGCCAATTCCTAAACGTCTATATGCCGGATCTATATAGCATCTTACCAATTCCGTGGTCTTCGTTTGCGCGTAAAATTGCTGCAGCTCGTCAAATCGATTGTCATAGGGCAAATAACCAATTGTACCAAGCACATTGCCCGCTTCACTTAAAGCTGCAAATAACGCCGCATCCCTTCTATCTATATAATGTGCATAAAAATGAAGCATATCCGGCGGTAATTGCTGATGATCCAACATCGGAAATACTTCTTTTCGAATCGTTGCCATAAAATCCACTACCTGCGCAGCGTCCTTTTGTTCAACCTGTTTCACACGATATTTTACAGGTGTTTGTATAGACATTTCCTATCAGCGTCTCCTTGCTCTGATTGATTCCTTCATGTTGTTCTCTCTTCATAGCTGCAGGCAACATCAACTCGTTTCTCTATTGATGTTGCCCTGCAACAACGCTTCATCATAAAAATTCATTTTCTATTATACTCTATTTCCCGGTTTTAAGATAGAATTTGATGCGCTCAACAGCAGCCATGTAATGATTACAAATGGAATGGTTAATACAGGCAGGCCGTATGGGATAAGCAGAATAGATAAGCTCGCAGAAATCGGAACCGTCAATAGTGCTCCTATCAGACCGTACACAAACATACCTTTCGCCCCCTTGGCATTGAATGTATGGCCCACTGCTATGGCCGTCAAAATCGCATTGTATCCATACAGCCCAAGCTGCATCTGATCATTTTCTGCCCCTAATATGTAAGCAAAAGCTAAGGCAGCGACAGCGGATATAATGGTGCTCGCGCTCACTCTGATCCCGGCAATCAGAATTCCTGCCAGGATCAGCGCTCCCGCCCACACAGAATCCAATAGAAAGATTTCACTGATGCTTTTAAAAAATGCGGTAATCCAGTCCATTCCGCTTCCTTCAATATACTCCCAATGCATTAGATTCTGCGGTATAAGCTGATCACTCATTATGAATAAATCTAATTTATAAGGAAATAAAAATATCAGCCATGATGTAATAATGAATGGAAAAGTGAGAACCGGAATACGCACAAAATAATTATTTAAAGCTACGGTTGCTAATGCGGATAATCCAGTTCCTGCAAAAGCAAGCAGCCACAGATACGGCCCATCCAAAAAAATGAGAATAGCTAAACAGCTTAACACCGCGTTATAGCCCATTAATCCATCCTCTATAAAACTTCTATTCTTCGTGAGCACATAGCCTATAACATTCGCTATTATCACACTTAATAAGGATACTACGGCAAATTGCCAGGAAACAACAAGAATGCCCAAAAAAATGAAAAGTCCTGTTTTCCAATTCGCCAGCAGGATTACTTGGGAAAAACTGTGCAGCGTACTGATCAAATAATATTTTCCAGAAATTTGTCGCTCCATCTTAACTACCTTTCCAAAGGCCGGGGAAGCAAGCTTTCGAACATCTCTAAAGCTGCTCTCAGATATCCCGCTTGTCTTCCCCACCGTTTTTAAACTCTTTTAATATTTCCGTAAAAATACAGGAGACATGCCAAACCATACTTCTCGTAAATACCCATGGCACATTTGCAGTATCTCTTCGATGATTTGCGTCTGGTTGGCCAATATTCTCAAAGAAAACCCCGGGACCGGACACCTCGAGATACCGAAGTTCACGTCCTTCTGCTCCATCATATCATAGATATTTTCAATTACTTCATCTGTCATATAAGGACTAATAACCATCATGGAGCCTAAATGACTATACCCTTCCATTCTTCCAAACACAGAAGGATTATTTTTAGCCGGTTCCGTTACAACGCGGTCAAAAACGCCTAATTCCTTATGGATAAACACTTCATTTTGCAAATCTACCTTGTCATAACTGAATTGCTTTCCGGTTGGTGACCATCCAGGTGTAATAATATCAGAGCAAATCAATGTCGAGGTATTATCTACATAAAATTGGTTGAGCTGTTTATACGACCCTTCCCGATAAACGATCAGCGGATCAGGGATATACTCCAGCAGACTGTTCGATTTCAAGGTAAACTTCCCATACTGATACGCAGGCTCTCCTGGGGATTTATATACTTTGGTTGCAGATTGCGTTGTCAAAATTGCCCGGGCATTTTCATTCACCCTAATATCCATGGAATATGTATCTCCAGATAAATAGCCGCCTCCAGGATTTAATAGATAATAGGTTAATTGCCCGGAATCGTCTAAATAGATTGGACGCATCACTTTGAAGGCACCTCGGAAATATACATCCGCAGGGACCGTTTTATTCTTCTTCTCCGTTAATTCAAGCTGAAGCTCTCCGGTCCATTCCTTCTGCATCTTAGACGATCCCTCGAAGCAGTACATTATCTTTCAGCCAATCAATTACTTCGTCCAATCCTTCATTATTTTTCAAATTCGTAAAAATAAAGGGTTTATCTCCTCGAAATTCTTTCGTATCTCTTGCCATGATATCTAAGTCCGCTCCAACATATGGCGCCAAATCCGTTTTATTAATAATAAATAAATCCGACTTAATCATGCCCTGCCCGCCTTTACGGGGAATTTTCTCTCCCTGGGCTACATCAATGATATAAATAGAAAAGTCAACAAGCTCCGGACTGAATGTCGCTGCCAGATTGTCCCCGCCGCTTTCAATGAAGATCAATTCTACGTCGGGAAAACGTTCTATTAATTTATCGATAGCAGCAAAATTCATGGAGGCATCTTCTCTGATAGCGGTATGCGGGCACCCGCCCGTTTCCACACCAATAATCCGGTCATCCTCCAGCACACCATTTTTCATTAAAATTTTAGCGTCTTCTTTGGTATAAATATCATTCGTAATAACCGCCATGTCCATTTCATTATTTAATTGTCTTGTTATTTTCTCTACTAACTCTGTTTTTCCAGCCCCTACTGGACCGCCAATACCTACTCGAATCGGTTCCATCTCCAAATCTCCCTTCTAAGACATAAATATCCTTACTTTTACATGCTCATGCTTCATTTGTGAAATTTCCAGACCGGGCGAAACAATCCCAAAATCCGCTATCGTTAAAGCAGCTATTTCTTCCGCGACACTGTTTATTAATTGCTGACTCTCCAGCAATATCTTCTGCCCGTCTGTCTGCCCCAGCGGAATAGCTCTTACTGCATTCTGTACCAGGTTGGAAACCAGGGAATATAAATAAAACCCAAGTCCCTCCCGAGGTTGTATCCTGTGATAATGCGCAATAACTGCAAAGACAATGGCGCTGTGCCCGAATGATTTCCCTTGCTTTATTCGTTTTAGATAATTTGCAAGTATTCCGTATTCAAACAGACTTTCTGCCAGCTTCAGCATCCGGACTCCCATTTGGGTATTTCCTTCCCTTGTTTCCTTTGGAAGGTTCTGGACATAAAGCAGCCGGTCCATATGCCAAATCCGCTCCAAATCATTTTCACACAGCGCCTCGCATACAAGTTGAAAAGCAAGCCCTTCTGTATATTTCACCTGTTCCCTGAAATACGTATCCAGCCATTCTTGAAATGAGATCCTGTCCTTCACAACATCTTCTTGAATATAGGTTTCCAGTCCAAATGAATGGCTGAAACCGCCAATAGGGAAGTTTGAATCGCATAACTGAACAAAGGTGAGCAATGAATTAGTCATGGCTATGCCCTATATGTTTAAACGCTTCTTTTAATTTGCGCTCTTCCCGCTGATAAGAAATGTCTAGCTGTTTCAGCAATTCTTCTACAAGATAATCATATTGGACAATCATATTATCCGCTTCAAATTGTGCAGGAAGATGACGGTTTCCTAATTGGTGCGCAATGACGCCCATTTCATGAATATCTTTAGGGCGGATAACAATCACGTCGTCCTGATAGACATCAATAAAAATAATATTGGATGTATCTTTATATAAAACGTCACCCTTTGTCAGGGCCTGTCTTTCTTTTAAGGAAATACCAATATCTTTTCCATGGTCTGTTTTCACCCGTAAAATACGCTTCAGCAAATCGGCACTATCCAGGTAAACCTTTTCTTTATGCAGCTTTGCAAGCTCTGCTTCTTCTATATCATTTATATTCATCTCAATTTTTTCAACCAGCATTGGTCATCACCTCAAAATAAAAAGTATCGTTGCCCCATCGCCACCTCTTTCAGCGGTTCACAGGTTATGGCTTCACCGTCCACTTTTACTTCATATGTTTCCGGATCCACGTCAATGGTTGGTGTCTTATCATTCAGCTTCATATCTTTCTTCGTCAGATTACGAATGTTCTTTACAGGCAATACCGTTTTCTCTAAACCCAGCTCTTCCTTTATCCCCTTTTCATAGGCTGCAGTGGATACAAATGTTAAGGATGTTCGTTGCACTGCTTTCCCATGCGCTGCAAACATCTGGCGATAAATAACCGGCTGTGGTGTTGGAATCGATGCATTGGCATCTCCCATCACACTTTCAATAATCGAGCCGCCTTTTACAATCAATTCTGGTTTCACACCGAAAAATTCCGTTGGCCAAACAACTAAATCAGCATATTTCCCAGCCTCTACCGACCCGACATACTCGGAAATACCATGGGTAATCGCCGGGTTAATCGTATATTTTGCAACATAACGTTTTACTCTATTATTATCTGCAGTTTCTGTATCTCCCTCAAGTATACCGAGCTGTTTTTTCATTTTATCCGCTGTCTGCCAAGTTCTTAAAATAACCTCGCCAATCCGCCCCATTGCCTGTGAGTCGGAACTGATAATGCTGAGTACACCCATATCATGCAGAACATCCTCAGCAGCAATTGTTTCTTTGCGGATACGAGAGTCAGCAAACGCTACATCCTCCGGTATCGACGGACTTAAGTGATGGCAAACCATCAGCATATCGACATGCTCTTCAATCGTGTTGACCGTATAAGGCATGGTCGGATTGGTAGAAGAAGGAATCACGTTTGGATATTGTGCTGACTTAATGATATCCGGAGCATGTCCGCCGCCTGCACCCTCTGTATGATACATATGAATGACGCGGTCTTTCAGTGCTGCCATTGTATTTTCAACAAATCCGCCTTCGTTTAAGGTATCTGCATGCAGCGCCACCTGTACATCGTATTTATCCGCAACTGTCAACGCATGGTCAATCGCAGAAGCAGTCGCTCCCCAATCCTCATGTACTTTTAAACCGATTGCTCCGGCTTCGATTTGCTCTGCCAACGGATCCATCGAAGCAGCCTGTCCTTTCCCTGTATATCCAATGTTCACCGGATAGTCTTCTGCAGCCTCCAGCATCTTATGAATATTCCATTTCCCCGGCGTAACGGTTGTTGCTTTTGAACCGGAAGATGGTCCTGTACCGCCGCCAATCAATGTTGTTAAACCAGATGCAAGCGCCGTTTCAATCTGCTGCGGTGAAATAAAATGAACATGGGCATCAATCCCGCCAGCAGTCACAATTTTACCTTCCGCTCCGATAATATCAGTCGCTGCACCGATGGTAATATCGACGTCATCCATCACCAGCGCATTACCACTCTTGCCGATTCCGCATATTTTACCGTCTTTAATGCCGATATCCGCTTTATAAATCCCTGTGTAGTCCAATATAATTGCATTTGTCAATACCGTATCTGCAGCTTCATCATTTAAAGCAAGCGGATTTTGACCCATGCCATCCCGTATGACTTTTCCTCCGCCAAAAACAACTTCATCCCCATACGAGGTATAATCCCTTTCAATTTCAATGATGAGATTCGTGTCAGCTAACCTCACTCGATCACCCGTTGTAGGTCCGTACATTTCCTCATACTGTTTTCTGGGAATATTATAAGCCATTTACTTTCTCCTTCCCGACACTTCCATCTGTCATATTATTAAACCCATATATCTTTTTCTCTCCGGCAAAGTCCACCAGCTCCACCGTCTTTTCATCCCCTGGCTCCAGACGGACGGCAGTTCCTGCTGGAATGTTCAACCTTTTTCCAAAAGCGATATCCCTGTCAAACTGTATCTGTGTGTTGATTTCATAGAAGTGAAAATGTGATCCAACCTGTACTGGACGGTCTCCTAAATTAATGACGGTTACTTTCGTTGTATCTCTTCCTTGGTTAATTTCTATCGTTCCTTCTTTCGGCAGCACTTCTCCAGGTACCATCAAAATCCCTCCTATTTAATTGGCTGATGCACAGTTATCAGCTTTGTTCCATCTGGAAACGTTGCTTCTACCTGAACATCCTTAATCATTTCAGGTACCCCTTCCATGACGTCTTCCTCCGTAAGTATGGTTGTGCCAAAGCGCATTAATTCAGCAACACTTTTGCCATCTCTTGCGCCTTCCATTAATTCATAAGTAATCAGTGCAACACTTTCCGGATGGTTTAATTTTAAACCTCTGTCCTTTCTTCTCCTTGCAAGGTCAGCAGCAACAACAACCATCAGCTTATCCGTTTCTCTTGGCAACAGATTCATCAGCTTCCCTCCTTGATTTACATGATGATACATCATTTAAAAAATCATCTCGTTATTCCCAATAGTTCGATAATTATTGGGATGCAAACTGGTATTTCTAATCCAGCATTGAAGAATAGATTACATAGCCAGCTTCAACAATTTATATTAATTTTTCGAACAACTTTATATGTTATATTACCTAACATATAAAGTTATGTTAATTATCATAAGAGTTATTTTATAAAAATGCAAGTCTTTTAACTAAATTGGTTTTGAATAATTTCTACGGAAGGTACAAACACACTGATATATCTACAAAAATAAACCAGATTCTATATTGCTTATTTCGCAATAGAATCTGGTTTATTTATTAAATCGTTATGAAAAAATTTATGATGAAGCATATAAAACGCAACTTCATTCAGTGGGAGTTTTCAACGCACAAATGTTTTCGATGGGGTGAGTAATCGCAGCCCCAGGAGATTGCGAACTTAGTCTGCTGTTTTTCTCTCATTGCGTTAGCCTAAGTGATTTAGGAAGTTAGCTCATCTGATTCCACGCCTGAATAAATTTATTTTTACGTTTGATTTTGACGGGAGTTTTACAGACAGTTTTCTAAGATAAAAATTATACTTTGAAATAAGACCGGGCGTGAAGTGAACATAATCGATTATACTCCCCATTCCATTATTCCCGGCATTTTCATATCACTTATCAAACCAATAAGCCAAAAACTTAAACTCTCCCCATTCTTTATATAGCTGCTGCAATTGTGATTTAGGTGGAAGTTCACCAGCGAAATATTTATTTTTTACATGCTTTTTAAATTCGCTGTCTACTGGCAAAAAGTCGTATCTTCCTAATAACATTAAAATAATGCTGAGTGCATAAGGTCCGACGCCTCTAATTTCTTTCAGCTTGTGAACGACATCTTCAGTCGGCATTTCTGGATTGGTAAGTTCCTCTAAGTCATATACACCATTACATATGTTTAATGCAAGATCATAAATATAATCACTTCGATAGCCTAATTTGATGCTTTTATTTAAAAAGGTTTTATCTTTTTTTAAAACTGCTTCTGGTGCAGGAAAAGTAAATAATTCCGACTCATTCGAGTATCTTTCTCCTAAATGATTCACAAAATTCGTTGTCATGGCAATGGTCCGGCTCCAGGTCGTATTGGTTGTGAAAATCGTCTTTACAATATCTTCAAAGATGCTTGGGGAGCGTAAAAGTCTTCCTTTATTTTCCGCTACGATTTCCTGCATATTCTGGTCAGCGCTGCACATTTGATAAAAAGCACGAAAATCCTCATCTAAACGAAGCATCCAGTTAACCTTGCGAACAACCTCTTCACTTTCTTCTCTCGTTAACGTTTGCTTACCCCCTGTTTCTATCATCAATGTATTTTGATTCTGTGTTATATGCAGCAGAACGATTTTACCAGTTGAAAGCGCTTCTACCCTTTTTAAAACACTTCTGTCATCGTTAGCTTGAAAAGGCGGCAGTAAATACCATCCGTGATCGGTAACAGCAGCTTTAAAATTGAATTGTTTTGGCAGTTCAATAGCATTTCTCAACACGATTTCCTCCTGACTAAGAACTATTATTTTATATAGGGGGGGTCAAAACCTCTAGTCTAGTTGTAAAAAGGAGTGGAACCAATATAACGAAACTTCACGCAGCGGGAGTTTTTGTTCTTCTTCATGATAAACAACGCATCACCGTATCTCCAAATGATCGGACATCCGATAAATAATCATACCCTTCAGGTGACCCGAAGCTGTTAAACATCCGTACAGCTACTATATTTTCCTGTGGAATCACTAATAACGTTACTCCTGTATATCCCAGTATCTGATACGATTCTTTAGGAACGCTTTGTCCAATTTCTGTTTTTTCAGCCGGTAAGTCTTTCACAAACCATAAAAAGCCATTTTGCGGAAGGTTTTTATCTATCGTTGATGGGCTTTGTACCGTTGCAGCCATCTGTATTATTTCTTTCGGTATCATTTGTTTTCTCTTTAGATAGCCTTCCTTAAGATGGACATAGCCCCAATATGCCAATTCACGTGCAGATACATACATATTCATTTTGTTGCCTTCCGTGCTTTCACTAACATTCCAATTTTTATCAGATTCATCTCCAAGGATAACATCCACAAGCTTCTCATGTTTTTGTGCGTACCAATCTGATTCATTAAATTCGAAAGGATTAAAAACCTGTTCATGAACAATTTCAGATACCGTTTTACCAGTTGTTTGTTTTATGAGCTCCGTTAATACATCTATTCCAACCTGTCTATATGACCAATTTTCTCCTGCAGGAAATTCTCGAAATACCGTATCTTCTTTTTTATGTAAACCATGTGTATGGGTTAATACATGCCTTATTGTTGTATCCTTCCATATATCTTCATTAAGTCCAGGCAAATAATGCAGTATCAAATCATCTATGGTTTTAATTTTCCCATAATAGACTGCACATGCCACAGCAAATCCGATATAGCTTTTCCTGACAGAGGCTACATGAAATTGGGTATCTTCCTGAACTTTTCTTGAACCTGATTTGTTTGATTGGCTTCCAAAATAGTCTTCTAATACTACTTTATCGTGGTGAATTACAAAAGCAGCAGCTCCGGAGCAGGTTACCTTTTCCGCTGTATTTAGGACATGTTCTGTTATAGGAACAAAATCTTTATTCTTTTTTGAGCTAAGAAACATTATATCCCCCTGTCTGTTAAATATCCGTTATTTTTTAGGTGAATTGCATTCTTCTTAATTCAATTAAATCATTAATCACAACATCTGCTTGCGAAAGCTCTTCTTCTTTCGCAAAATCAAAGCTGCATCCTACAGCTGTCAATCCATTATCTTTTGCTGCTTTAATGTCTGATATCCGGTCTCCAACCACTGCCGCTTCCTCTATTCCATATTTCGTTAAAATAGTTTTGACTAAATCAGATTTACTAAATGATTCGATTTGTTCAATACTATAAGTCTCTGAAACCCAGTCATCTAAATGATAATAATCCACAATCGCTTTTAAATAGGCTGGTACTCCATTACTGGCGATGAATATGGTATAACCATCCTTTAATAAAAACTCAAAAATATCCTGTACATTCGGATATAATGCACCTTTTCCGTTTTTTATATTTTCAATTAATCTATCTTGAAAATAATCATTGATTTGCTCTCTTTCCTTCACAGAATGATTCGACAGTAAAGTTTCCCATACTACCGGCAATGGAACTCCCATAATTTCCCTGAACTTATCAATTGGGATGGAGCCTCCCCATTTCCCTAAAGAAGCTAAATAGGTAAACGTATCTTCTAATGACAATTCTAAAATTTTATCTGTTTGAAATAATGTTCCGTCCATATCAAAAATTACCGATTTCATACTTCCTCACCTCTTTAATACGGAATAAAAGTCCCTTTTAATTTATTTTTATATCTTTCTACCTTCTTTATTTTCTTGAAAGTAATCAGAGATAACAATGCAACAGCGATTAGCGTCCACTCATGCGTTTCTCCTCTGTTATCTATAACCTTCATTAGAATAATCACTCCTTGATTTTGACTTTCACAGTAAGATATTTTCATCAATATACATTACTTGTATTCTTCTAATTTTCCAACATAATCTCAAAGTCTTTCACAAAAACAGCATTCCCGGTAATTTGAATATCATATGACTCGCCATTCTTAGATACCTGAACACCTACCCTGCCATCTTTACCAAGTTCATGTCCCTGCTCCACTACAAGCTTCATCACATCTTTCCTATCTTCTCTTATATAGTCAGCATAATAAGCACCCATTACTCCGGACGCCGTTCCTGTTACTGCATCCTCTACAGTGCCTGAAAACGGAGAAGAGAAGTGCCTTGCATGCATATCCGCATCTGTGTCATACGTTTCAATACAAAATGGATGTACAGACGATTTAGGCATCTCCTTTAAAATTGCAGGAAAATCTTTATTCTCTGGTTTCATTTTACGAAAAGCTTCTAAATTATTTATTGGAATCAGCAGTGTCCAAGCACCTGTGCTTCCATAAAGAATTGGTAAGTTATCATGTATATCCGATTCTTCTATCCCAATCGAATGAGCTAAATCCATTTTAGAGCCATGGAACGCTACAAATTCCGGTGCAGCCTGGTTCATTGTTATCGTTTTTTCCTTTTCAGGAGCAGAATCAAGCCTTACTGGTAAAATCCCTGCTTTAGTTTCAATCGTTAATTCTGTTTTATCTCCGAACAGTCCTTTTGTTTTTAACGCATACACCGTTGCCATGGTCGCATGACCGCATAAATTCATTTCATGTCCAGGTGTAAAAAAACGTATCCCTAAGTCTGCTGTTTCTGATTTAACTGGAAATGCCGTTTCATTGAATCCTACTTTAAATGCGACTTCCTGCATTTGCTCATCTGTCAGCTCATCCCCATTTAAAACAACTCCAGCAGGGTTTCCTTTATTCGGCACCTTACTAAATGCATCATAATGATATACTTTGACCGATTTCATGCTATGTCCCTCCCGTAATCATATTAAAATTCTCGACGGAAAAACGAAATACTTATCGAGAATTTTAATATGCTGCTTCGTTTATACTTTCCTATTTGTTATAAACTGGCTCTACTTTGCTCAATGCAACGCCAGCCTTTCCAAAACGAAGGAAGATGCAAGCTGGCATCAAAAGAATAAAAGCCCCGATCATTAAAGCAATTTTTTCCGTAAATAATTCCGGAATAGCTCCCGCTAAAAAAGTTCCCAGTATGGAAAATAGTCCGCCAATAACATAGGTGGAGCTCCTGACTCTTGTTAAGAATTCATCTGGCGTGATCCCCTGGTGAATAGCACCTTGCACAATAAAAGCCATAGATAGCGCACAATCAAAAACAGCCATCCCAAAACACATCATAATAAAAACGTTTGTTGCTGTAATCATTAATATACCTATACCAGAGATAATCAGCAAGAAACTCATCAGCAACACCCAATTTAGATTTTTGAATTTATTGATCAAAAAGATGCCAACAATATTACCTACGCCAGCACTCGATAGCAAAATACCAATGAACCCTTCAGACAACTCTAATGTAATCCGAGCGTAAAAGATTATAGTTAATGTAATAAATATCGTTGTGAAAGCTAATATTGCCATGGCTATTGTGCTGATCAGCTGTTGTGGATTAGAGATTAAAATCTTCAATCCAGCGATGGACCTTCTTAAAAACACGCTCCATTTACTTTTTTGCAGCTCTTCCGTCTCTGTCCCTATAAAGCCTTCTTTATTACGAATAAAACCAATCAACAGAGCAGAAAGAAGAGATAAAATCCCGCAAATAAGCAACGTTAATACCGAGCCTGTTTTTGCTAATAGTATTCCACCTAACGCAGGGCCGATGACAGTAGCAATTGCATCAGCTGCTTCAATATTGGTATGCGCTTTTAACAGATTTTCTCTGCCGGCAATGGCAGGAATCATTGAAGTAAACGCTGTTCTGCTGATTAAGGCAAGTAACCCCATTACGAACAGCAAGGAAGCAATAATTACTGCATTGACATTCTGTGTTGCCAGAAGAAAGACGAGCATAAAAATGCCTATTCCATATAAAAAATGACAAGAAGATGCAATTCTGACCTTATTCTTCGTTTCTACCCATGTTCCAATTGGGATGGCAAATAGAACCGTACCCAATTGCTGGGACAAAGCGACAAGGGCTGTAACTAGCGGCGAACTGGTTAGACCTAATACAACTAAAGGAATCAACAGCTCTTTAAACCTTCCATTTAAAATAGAAAGAAACTCTGAACCCCACATACGTCTAAAATCTTGGTTAATGAGTATCGATTTCAATTTAATTCTCTCCTCTTTAAGGGAGATACACTGCTTCCAGGAAATGCCTGAAAAAATTCCTATCTGCGTATAACTGATATTCCTACCCGCCATAGTGCTTATTCCGTTTTGTAGATATCTCCCTGCTTCATAATTCAATTGCAGATATGAAGAGAGATTGTTAAATTGGACAATCCATTTTATATAGCTCCTTATTTATTTTCTTTACACGCCCATGCATCTATCTCTACTTTAAATCGCGGACCGGCTAACCCGGCAACAAAAACCATCGTTGTACAAGGAAGGTGATCCCCTAAAAATTCGCCAATTGCTTCTCTTCTTCTATCCGCATCCATTTCCCCGACAATATAAAAAACAAGCTTCGTCAGGTTTTCTACGTCCATATCCGCTTCCTGTAAATTGATGCGAATGTTTTCAAAGGCCATTTTTAATTGCTCCACGGAATCCTCTGAGACATTGCCTTCCATATCCATCCCTAACTGGCCCGACAAATTTAACCACCGTATGTCTCCGGAGACTTCGATTTGATGACTATACGGAGCTAATGGTTTATGTACATCCTTTGGATTTCTGGATTCTATCACTTTCATTCCTCCTGCTATTCTATATAAATTGAAATTAATAGCTACCGCTACAGAAAAACACTACGCTTTCCGTGGGCTTGAGCTCAGCCTCCTCGAAAAAAAGAAGTTCGCTTTTTTTCTGCGGGGTCTTCCCTCC
>NZ_JBHSFT010000045.1:0-115662 GCF_042654105.1 Oceanobacillus aidingensis
AATGGAGGTATATTCCTTGACTTACCTAATGTTTTTAATATTAATCAATGAAAATTAGAGAAAAACAGCGATATTTTAAGAAAATGAAAGTATATTGAGGGAGGAAGCGCACATATGAAAAAACGGTTATTCATCTATTTGGTTTTACTGAATTAGTATGACAAGAATTGCTTGTAATTCAGATAAAGAAAGTTCCGAACCAACTTGCCTTGTCTCTGCAGTTGAAGTTTCCCCTGAGATGCAAGTAATGCGGATCTGGAAAAAATATTGGATCGGATCTAAGTAAGAAAAGTGGAACCAGGTAAAAAATATAAATTTGTGATGGATGGGAGAAAAAACATGATTAAACAAAAAACTTTTAGAATCATTGGAATGCTGGCTTTGCTAGTGGCATTAGCTGGACTCATGGCTTGTAACTCGGAAGAAACGGTCACACTCCAAAGTGAACAGAACGGAGTCATTATGAAAATTACATATGTAGCCGAGGGTGACGAAGTAATAGAACAATCTACTGAAAGTGAAATCCCCTATTCTTCTTTAATGGTAACAACAAAAGAAGAGGCTCAAGCTATTCTCGACCCCATTGTTGACGAAATTCAAGGAACAGAAGGGCTTGAACATAATATTGATTATCAAGATGATAAAGCCATCGAAACAATGACAATCGATTACACGACAGCTGATCTTTCTGAAATATCAGCACTGCCTGGTTCTACCTTTGAAGGAGAAGAGGGTGCTGATACGGTCAGTTTGGAACAGTCTGTAGAAATGATGGAGAGTCAAGGCTTTGAAGTCGTAGAATAAAATTGATTAATAGAGGAGGCCGTACCTGCGTTATGTGAGGGTACGGTCGTTTTGTTTGTATTACAAGAAGGTACCATTATTAGACTTTTTTTATTATGGACGATTCTGGGGTGGTTTTTTATTGCTTCTTATCGCTCGTATGAGTAATAAAAGTTATGCGGAAAGAGAGAAGCTTCGGCATGATAGTATCAGCCGTAAAAGTTGTATACGAATCGTAGCGACAAAATTTCAATATAACAACCTATTAAAAATGAAATAATAAACAAAGGAGAAATCTATAATGACCAACATGATTGCCTATCTTTTTGGCAGACTTCTAGGAGCGTTTTTACTTTCTTTCATACTTACTGGGATTTGGAGCCTGCTTTACCGTATCATTAAGAAGAAATCTATGCCGAAGTTTTGGTTGAAGCTCTTTATTATTGCTGTCATTCTTACAATCATTTCGATGGTAGGGGCAATGAATCAACAGAATATGTAAGATATAGATACTCCGAATATGGACTTATTTCTGAATAGGGATCTTTCTCTATTTTTAAAAAGATGTCATTCACAAAAAAACCCTGGCACGATGCCTCGCGCCAGGGTTTGGAGTGATGATGGGTTTAATTGGTTATTTATCTTATTGATTAGGGTTCGGCAATTCGAAATGTGTTTCTTCATCTGACATCATTTCAAATTTTAATAAAAAGGTATCGGCATAATCCACGCTTTCTACGTACACTAACGGTCCTGTTATTTCTTCTCCTGGAGCTAATTCTTCATCTGCTTCCGGAAAAAATTCGTTATAAGATATTTCCCCACCATCTTCATCTATTGCTGATAAGTTGGCAGAATACATATCATGAGGCACATAAGCTTCATCGCTGATATTTTTGAATGTAACGTCTGCCACGGCCAGCTTAAAATTATCATCAGAAGTAGACATGATATCTTCCATCGGCTTCCCATTTGCTTCTTCAGCAAAGTAAAAATCGTTTACTGTTACCTCATAATCAAATTCATATAAATCGCTGGTGATCACTGCTGTATCACCGATGCTGTATACCTCTTTGTCTTCTTCTGAGGTATCAGAAGTATCTGTATCGTTTTCGTTCTCTGCTGTTTCGCTGTTTTCTTCTTCAGCAGTATCAGCAGTTTCTCCGCTACCACTGTCACTGCTGCATGCTGCCAATAATAAACTTAAAAATAATGCTGCCAGTAATAATTTTTTCAACGGGTTGTTCCTCCCAAATTTATTTTTTATAAAATTAATACTAGCAAAATGGTGTTCTATATTCCATTGTTATTTTTCTTGTTTAGTCACTTTTTTCATATTAAGGAGTCTATGTTACCTCTCCAATACAAGTCCATCAATGTTCAATTGAGATCCGTATATAAAAAAATGATTTGCCCTGTCTGGAGAAAAGCGCTTTTCAACCACAGCGTCAGCTGCTGGTCTTTTACTATTGTTTGTGTCGGTGGTAGTGAAGTTATTGCAGATGGAAGAAACAAAAGAATAAAAAGAAGTATCATACAGGGCTGCGATGTTTAAAGATAGCTGAAACAAGTGAAAGGATGCCTATTTTTTTAATAGAACACCCTAATTCAAATGTGAATCTGTTAAAATTATTACAAACATATGGGGTACAAGCAACAGCAGGATTTGAAAATATTAGTGTTAATGCAGTAAGAATAGGGATTCCCAGTAAAGTGAATCCTTTGTTAGGTATATTAAACGAATGGGAAGAAGAACTCATAAAGAGCTGATTGAGATTGGCATTTGTCCTAATATACAGTCATGAAGGCTACATGTGTAACTGGTATACATGTAGCCTTTACAGATATCGTAACTTTCATATTCAAAAGGGATGGCGCTATCGTTTATATGAAAATCTAAGGTGCAGGTTCAAAGAGGTTCAAAGAGGTTCAAAGTAATACTAAAGGGTGCAAATCCTTATTAGAAGGCAGCCCTTTTGAATTTGTTATTTCAGATTTATTAAAAGAAGCTTTTATGAAAATAGGATATCAAGAAGAATCTATATCCTGGGAGTATAGATTTAGTATCTTTACATGAAGAGTTATCCCTATTTGTAAAAAGAATCCTTGATAAAAACACATCATTCCCATGGTTGGTAAAGCAATAACAGGAAGCAGAAATTCAATTTAGATGTAAATTGATATTAAAAGAATCAAACTAGAGGCTGTTCATCCCGGCCTTTTCACATCCGTCAACACGACATCTACTCCCTCTTCCTCACAAGTCTGTAAAAATCCTTCGTCTATATCTTTATTCGTAATAATCGTATCAATCTCATTTATATGACATAACTCTAAAAAGTCCGGTTCACCAATTTTTGAACTATCTACTAATACAATAACCTTTTTCGCTTTTTTAATGACTGATTTTTTAATCATCAGTTCATCAATACTGGAGGTAGTGAGTATGCCGGCTGGAGTTATTTTGGGAACGCCTATAAAAGCTATATCAAAATTCATAGAGCTGATCATTAATTCAGCGAAATGTCCTTTGCTGGAACCAGTTTCTTTTTCTAAATCACCGCCAATAAATACGACTTGTAAGTTGGGACGGTTGTTTAATTCAACTGCTGTTGATAAGGTTCCGGTAACAATTAACAGTCTTTTTTCATTAGGAATGGAATGGGCAAGGCAATATCCCGTAGTACTGGAATCAATAAATATCTTATCCCCGTCATTAATAAAAGAGAGACCTGCTTCAGCGATTTTTTCTTTTTCTTCTCTGTTCATTAAAATTCTTAACTCATAAGGTCGTTCAGCTAGTAATCTATCAGAATGAATGATTGCTCCTCCATGTGATCGCACAGCTATTTGCTGGGTAGCCAGTTCATCTAAGTCTCTCCGTACAGTCATTTCAGTGACATTAAATATTCTTGATAAATTACCTACTTCCACCCGTCCTTTTTCACGTAATATTCTTTCTATTTCCTTTAGTCTCTCTTCTCGTAACATTAAGTTTCCTCCTAGAATACTATCGTTAAGATTATTATAGCTACTTATATGGCAGTTAACAACAATTATGTTTGTTTATGTTATATTATGTTTATTTAAAAAATAAAATATTGACATAAACGATAATGTAATATACTATATTGATTATCAAATAGATATAATTTTTTGAAAAGGAGGTTTGATTTATAGATATTCTTATCAATTGTTAAATGATCTGATGCACAGACAACGTATTACTGAAATCCATTACAATTATGTTGGAAAGTACTGCTAGAAAAATAATCTGGCTGTGTTTTTGGAATTTAAGGAAAGCGTTTTAATTATTAAATATAAGTGAGAGAAAATATTATTTTTAAGGAGTGACAAACATGTCTAAGTACACAACAGTGAAAGATATTAATGCTGCTGAATTTGAAAAATTCGGCAAGGTGATTGAGATTCCCGATACTCCACCGCCGAAAGTAGGAGAAGGTTGGGATTGTTGGAATTACATTGCTATGTTAGATGTCTCAGAGCCGATAGGAATGGGATTAGTAAATACAAAAAAAAGAGAGCTTATAGTAGATGCGATGGAACGTCATGTCAGCAGAGAAGAGTTGTTAATCGCTTTAGATAAAGAAATCATTCAACCTGTAGCACTTTGTCGTGATATAGATGATCCAGATGAACAGCCGGATATCTTGACTGTGCAATGTTTTCGGATTAAACCTGGTCAGGGCATAGTGATTAATAGAGGAGTTTGGCACAGCCCTGCCTATCCGGTTAATGAAGATTCTACGTATCTTTTTGCAATTGAAAAGAAACCAGATAAATTTGGTGATGAAATGGTGAACCCCTGGGTGAGTTTTATTGATGGGGGAAAAGTTGAAATGAGTTTTTAATTAAGAGGATTAAGGGACTCTCTTTCGTTCTTATAATGTTGAATGTTGATAGAAAAAATTTGTTATTAAAGGAGAAATAAGGGTTATGAAAAATAGAAACATGGGTTTATTAATCTTTTTAATACCTATTGGTGTTGCGGTTAATTTTGTTGGTGGTCAAATTGCTGTTTTATTGAAGTTACCTTTATTTTTAGATACCATCGGGACATTTACTATTGGAGCAATTGCGGGGCCATTTGCAGGTATCCTTGTTGGTTTGCTTACCTGTTTAAGTATTTCGATTACAAATCCTCAATCGCTATTTTATGTTATTAATTTCATGCTGATGGGATTATTAGCGGGATACTTGGCTAAAAAAGGATTTTTTACTACTGTTCCGAAAACAATTGGAGCCGGTGCAATTATGGGGCTGGTTGTCGGGATATCAGGAAGTCTGATTTCTTACTTCCTATTTAACGGATTTGGTGTTAGTGGAACGGGCGTACTAGGCGGAATATTAATGGGGTCTGGAGTGCCAGTATGGGCTAGTGCTTTTATATCCAATATGTCAGTGGATATTATTGATAAGGTTCCGACAGCATTGGTGGCTTACTTGATTATTAGAAATATACCGCAAAAAACACTTGTTAAGCTGCCAAATGGTAATGTCTTTTTGAACGCATATAAAAAATAAACTGATTGTTCAGGAGGAGTGTATGATGGACGAGACATTTATAAATTCTTATCGCAGTCCACAATTAAGTAAGAATTGGCTTTTAAATTTGAATCCTTTGAACAAAATTAATATCTATATAGCTTTAGGATTAATTACGTTATTCTTTCAGTATTGGCAAGTGAACGTTGTGATAACCTTGGTGTTTATTTTGTTAGCGGTTGCAGCCGGAAGTTTCAAAAAATTTATCGGTCCATTTCTGAAACTCGGTTTGGTTATTGGTCCTTTCTTTTTCATCGTTCGTGCTATCTTTTGGCCGGGTGAAAATATGATATTTAATTATGGAATTATTAATATTACACAGGAAGGAATTGACTTAGGTATTCAATACGCGACGATTATGTTAGTCGTTTGTGGAATTCTTGTTCTTTGTACGGTGACGATAAAAGCAGAGGATTTAACCTATTCCTTAGAAAAAATTGGCGTGCCGCACAATGTCAGTTTCATGATTTTATCATCGTTACAGCTGATTATTGATTTAAAGGATAAAACAAAAGTCATTATGGATTCACAAAGATCCAGAGGAATCGAGACAGAGGGGAATGTGTTTGTCCGAATCAAAGCATTTGTCCCTGTTTTAAGTCCACTATTCTTGGGGGCAATTTCTGGGGCGGAGGAAAAAACAATTGCCATGGATGCTAGAGCATTCTCATCTGCCAATCCTAATACGCATTTACGTTTTCTTCGTCCTACACCAGCTTTGGAAAAAATATTGGTGATACTAGTGGACATTCTTATTTTGGGTCTGATTATTTTGGGGGTTATATTATGAGTTATATTGAATTGAAGAATGTATCTTATAGATATCCGCTGGCTGAAGCAGATGCTTTGAAAAATATTAATTATGCTTTTGAAGAAGGTAAACTTTATGGCATTATCGGTGAAAATGGCGGTGGAAAAACAACCTTTTGCGATTTAATAAAAGGTCTGATCCCCAGTTTTTATGGAGGGGATTTGACGGGAGAAGTTTTTATTAAAGGAAAAGAAATCCGCGAGTGGGAAAGCAGTGCATTAGCTTCAACGATTGGATATATATTTCAGAACCCTTTTACCCAAATCAGCGGCATCAAAGAAACGGTTTTTGAAGAAATTGCTTTAGGATTAGAGAATTTAGGTGTGGAAAGAGAAGAAATTATTGAAAGAGTCACTAATGTTGTTAGACAACTAAAAATAGAACATTTAGTTAAAAACAATCCAAATAAACTTTCTGGCGGGCAACGTCAACGAGTTGCTTTTGCCTCCATTATTGCGATGGAAACAGACATTCTTGTAATCGATGAACCAACTTCACAGTTAGATCCGAAAGGTACATCCGATATATTTGAGATTATTCATTTATTAAAAGAGCAAGGCAAAACGATTCTCCTTGTGGAACATAAAATTGATTTAATAGCTGAATATGCGGATGAGGTTTTAGTTATTAAACAAGGTGAATTAATTACGAATGGAAAAACCAGTGACGTATTTTCCAATGTGAATTTACTAAATGAAGGTGTGAATATTCCACAAATTGCCTTGCTGAGTAATGATATGAAGGAACAAGGCAAATCTTTCGATACCTTTGCTATTACAAGATCTCAAGCAAGGGAGCAAATTCTGAAAAAGGTAGTGAAAAAATATGTCATTAGAAGTTAAAGATGTCTCTTTTGCTTATCCAAATGGCTATGTAGCAAATGAAAACCTTCATTTTACTATTGAAAAAGGCGAAAGGGTTGCGATTGTCGGGCAAAATGGTGCCGGCAAAACAACAGCGGTAAAATTATTGAATGGATTGCATAAGCCTACCAAAGGAGATGTATTAGTAGATGGTACTAATACCAAAGATAAAACTGTTGCTCAAATTTCTCAATATGTAGGCTATGTGTTTCAGAATCCTGATGATCAAATTTTTAACAATACGGTGAAGGCTGAACTGGAATATTCATTTAAACACTCTAAGCTTACTGATGAGGAAATTAATAGCCGAGTAGAACGAGCGGCTGAACTGACAGGTATTCAGCAATATATGGATATGAAGCCTTTCGATATTCCTTACTCGATTAGAAAATTTGTTACGATTGCTGTTTTTGTTGCACTGGATACTCCTTACTTGATTTTAGATGAGCCAACCGCCGGACAAGATATTAATGGGATTACTCGGCTTGCCGAATTGATGAACATCTTACAGGAAGAAGGCAGGAGCGTTATCACTATTACTCATGATATGGAATTTGTTGCAGATAACTTTTCAAGAGTGATTGCAATGGCCAATAAACGTATTATAGCGGATGATTCTGCGAGAAATATATTTTGGAATAATGATATTGTAGCAGAATCAAATATTAGCAAACCGCAAATAGGAGAATTAGCAGAAGATATAGGGAGCGATAATAAGATTTTATTTAGGCATGAGTTACTGGATTATCTTACCCGATCATAGCGGGTTTCTCTAGAAAATAGCAGCATGGTAGTACAAAACTATATTCAAAGGGAATGAAAAAAGTGGAAAATAAATATGACTTGATTGTTTATGGGAGCTTAAACATGGATTATGTTGGTTATGTAGATAAATTGCCAGAGCCTGGTGAGACTGTTGCTTCCAATTCTTTTAATATAGGGCCTGGCGGGAAAGCAGCAAATCAAGTAATTACAGCAGCTAAATTAACTGCAATAACAGCAATGGTTGGCCGCGTAGGTGATGATCATATTGGAACAGTGATGAAAAATGAATTAGCTCAGGCTGGCGTTGATGATGATGATGTGTTGGTTTCTCCAGGAATTCAAACCGGTATTGCAATGGTGAGTGTGGATCAAACTGGTAATAATTCAATTGTTACTTATAAAGGTGCGAATGCTATTTTAACAGAAGAAGATGTAACTCATTCGTTAGATAAATTGAAGCGGGCGGAAGGAGTAGTTCTTCAGCTGGAGATGGATAAACAAGTGGGAGAATATACGATTCAAATGGCCTCTGATTTAGGTAAAAAAATAATCTTAAATTTAGCTCCAATTGTAGATATTGATTCCGAAGTTTTGAAATTAGTTGATTTATTAATTGTCAATGAACCCGAGTCCTCGTTTTTATCAGGTATGGATGTAAATTCTGTTGATTCAGCTAAAGAAGCAATAGAAGTCATTTCCAAAATAGGTATTGATAATATTGTCATCACTTTGGGCGGGGAAGGAGCGGTCTTTAAGACGGGAGATATAATCAAACATTATCCTGCCTCTAAAGTAAATGTGGTAGACACAACAGGAGCTGGAGATTGTTTTGTAGGCGCTGTATCTTTTTTCTGGATTAGAAGTGGCGATTTGGATTTATCGGTGAAAAATGCAGTAAATGTTGCAGCGCTTTCCGTTACGAAACAAGGTGCTATTACGTCCTTACCTTCTTTAGCAGAGTATCAGCAATTTATTGGTAAAGAGGAATTTGATTTTCATCAACTAAATATTTCTAAATAAAAAGTTGTCAATTTTCAAATAGACAGTGAAAAAATAGTTATGATATTGGAAACAACGATAAGAGAATTAGATACAAAATTATTGCATGATATTTTGTATTTGAATCGAATCGAAAGGAATGGGTGTAAATATGATAGAAGTAGAAGATGCCAGAAAAATATTAGATGATGAACAAAGTATACAAGCATTTGATGATATCGTTTATCAAAGGGTGTTAGGAGCCAGCAAGCATATTAGTATGATAGGCGATATGATTGAATCTATTGCATTAATCGGAGAAAAGAATCATTCTTCCGTACATAGTGTAGTAGATAAAATCAAAACCCTTTCCCAATACTTCATTGAAACAAGAGGTGCAGCCAGCCAGGCGGTTAGTAATGCCATTAATATCATGATAAAAAATATTGATGAAGTAAGAAACTTAGATGTGGAGGAAGCGTCGAAACTTATCATCCAAAAAAAGAATAATTATCTGATTCAATCAGAGAAAGCAATAGATAAAGTAGTGAAATATGGGGTTGAAGCTGCTTCATCAATGAAAACAATCATGGTTTTTGATTACTCTAGTACGGTAAATAAATGGCTGCAAAACTTAAACAATGGAAATTATACTATCGTTATACCGGAAAGCAGAATAATTAATGGAGGTTATCCCTTTATAGAAGCTTGCCGGGAAGCTGGTCATCAGATTAAATTTATCCCGGATGCTGCCATTATGTATTATTTAAAGGAATGTGATGGTGCATTTTTCGGTGCGGAAACTTTTTATCCAGATGGTACAACCTTTAATACAACAGGTTCAGATATCGTTGGATTAGTATGTAAAGAATTTAATATTCCACTATACGTGCTGACACCAATGATAAAAGTTGATATAAGAGCAATATATGGCTATAAAAAGCAGCTGAAGATAAATGATTTAACAGAGGAATTAGCCTCTAATTGGGATTCAAATGTAAAAAGTAAGATCGATTTTAAGTGTCCGGAACTGCTTAGCGTCGAACCCAAATATATAACCGCAATAATTACTGAAGAAGGAATCATTCCTGCCAATCAATTATTTAACAACAGTAAAAAATTCCATGATAGCTTGAAGGGGGAATAACAAGTGAATATGATAAATACAAAAGGTGTAGCATTGTCCATGGTTCAGCCTGATCCATTACCGGGGAGCTACAGACATACTAATAAAAAAATAACGGAAATTATCGATCATTCCTTAAAAGAAACAGAAATGGTACTGGAGAATGGTTTTGACGGGATCGTCCTCCAAAATATGAATGATATGCCAATTAAACAAATTGCATCACCGGAAGCTATCGCTTATATGACTCAAATAGGAGATGCGATAAAAAGAGAGTTCCCTGATCAGATATTAGGTGTGTTGATGAATTGGGACGGAGTAGCAGGCTTATCAGTGGCAGACGCGATTGGTGCAGATTTTGTAAGAGTGGAACATCTGTTTACCGGTGTGGAAGTAACAAGTGCAGGATTACTGGAAGCTCAATGCGTAGAAATAAATGAGCTTAGAAAAAGAATAAAGAGCGATATCCCGGTATTTGCAGATGTATACGAGGTACATGGTGTGCCTTTAGGGGCAAAGCCTATTCAAGATGCAGCTTGGGAATCTGTACATGAGGCATTTGCAGATGGTTTATTTATTGCAGGGAAAAATCCAAGTGAGAGTTTGGAGTTAGTCAAAAAGGCAAGGACCAAAGTGAAAGACACACCAATCTTCTTAGGCGGAGGCGCGACAGGAGAAAATGTCTATGAACTGCTGCAGCATTATGATGGTGTATGTGTGGCTACCTGGATTAAGAATGGGGATATGAAGAATCCAATAGATCCTAAGCGTGCGAAGATTTTTATGGATGAAGTAAAGCGGGCCAAAGGTGCAGTAAGTGGAGTTTAGATTCCAAAACAGACTATGATGCCACATTTATGCGAATGAAAGACAATCATATGCGGAATGGGCAGCTCAAACCAACCTATAATGTCCAAGTCGCTGTATATGCGGAATTTATCATTGGAATCAATGCGTTTTCCGATCGAAACGACATCACAACATTGATTATGAAATTCAATATTTAAATAAGAAAACTAAAAAATTTGTTAGCTTTTTTGGAGTCCAATAAATTTCAGGATATAATTATATCCTGAAATTTATTGAATAGACCATAAGTAGAAAAGCCCTTGGGACGCAATGTGATCCCCAGGGCTTTTCTACATTTATTTTTTAAAATATGTTAGGAAGAGTGCCGAACAGCAAATTTGCTTATAATTACCCTCCGCTCATAAGTTAAATGTTTCCACTATCGAACAATATTCGCCTCACTCTTATAAATCGTCTCTCCATCCTTAACCGTCTCCAAAACCTGAATATCCCGAATATCCATCGTATCCACCTTCATCGGGTTTCGATCCAAAATAACTAAATCGGCAACTTTCCCATCTTCCAAGCTGCCTTTATGATCCTCTTCAAAATATTGATAGGCCGCATTAATCGTGACAGCCTTTAACGCTTCATAGACACTGACACATTCCTCAGGCCCGATGCTCACACCATTTCTCGTCTGTCTGTTCACCGCACACCAAATCGTATGCAGCATGTCCGGTTTGACGATAGGTGCATCCTGATGGAAGTTCACGCACAGACCGCGGTCATATGCGGATCTTGCCGGGCTGATGCGGCGTCCACGCTTGTCGCCAAGATTTTTTAGATGGACATCTCCCCAGTAATACGTGTGCGCGACGAAGATGGAGGGAATCATCGATAAGCCGGCCATGATGTCCAATTGGTCATTTCTTACGGTCTGGCAGTGTATCATCACTGGTCTGAGGCTCTCTTTATCTGGATGGTTGGATTCTTCCAGCGATGCTTGGTAGTTCCGTAACAGCTGATCCGAAGCAGCATCTCCATTACAGTGTGTTAAGAGCTGCACGCCATCGTTGACTGCTGCATCGGTGTATTGTTTGACCTGTTCATCCTGAAACCATGGATATCCCAGGTAGGTTTCTTCGCCTTCATAAGGTTCTGTGAGCCAAGCAGTTTTCCCTTGAGGGGATCCATCTAAAAACATTTTATATCCGCCGATTTTAAAGCGGTTCTGATATTTTTTGGCATAATCCTTATTTTCTTCCATCAACTTTTTTGGCTCTGCATCAAAGACGGGGTAGGCAACCACATCAATTTTCAGCTTTTGCTGCTGGGCCAAGGCTTTGAATAAGTCAATAATCTCTTTGGAGGATGCCCCGTCCTGGACGGTTGCAATTCCATTTTTGATATACTCATGCTGAGCATACTCCGCCAGCTTGAATTCATCCCGTTTCACATCTTTAAAAAGGGTTTTCTGTAATCCCATCACGGCATTTTCTTCTAAATAGCCATTTGGCTCATTTGTACCTGCAACCCGGCCGATTGTTCCGCCTTCTGGGTCGGAAGTGTGCTCGTTTATGCCTGCTGCCTGTAATCCCAAATCATTCGTGCAGCCTAAGTGGCCGGAAGCATGTAAAATCAAAATAGGATGCTCCGTGGATACTTGATTCAATATCTCTTTCGTTGGGTGTCTGTTTTCCGCAAGAAAATTATGATCATACCCGCATCCGACGACAATATCGCCTTTTTTCAATTCTTTTTCCTGAATATATGCTTTTAGTGCTTGAATCATTTCATTAAAATTATCGCATTCACTTAAATCAGCCATCAATGAAAAATGACCGACCATCGAAACGTGCCCATGCGGGTCGATAAAGGCAGGCATCAGCGTATTTCCTTGTAAATCAATGCTTTCTGCCTGAGGGCTGGCTGCTTGTTTCACTTCTGCTAAGCTGCCTTGCTTTTTGATAACCCCGTTCTCTACTAAAACTGCTTCGGCGCTGTCATTCTCTCCAGTCATTGTAATGATATCGCCGCCATAATATAATTTTTGCATTGCAGATTTCACTCCTTATTTCGCTGTAGATTATGCATAGGATTTTTTCTTACTTTTGATTGGTTCAGCTTCCTCTTTAAAATCGTATGTTTTTCTGCCCCATGCTTTAAATACCTTTAATAGAATCAAATAAATAGGGACTGGTGCCAGTAACCATAGAATTCCAGCTGTGATGGATAATGTCCCGACCATAATCATCATAATCGTTGAAACGGTTATATAAGAGAACATCATCGGAATATTCATCATCCCTAATTCGATGGCTGTGGTGGAACGCAGGGAAGGCTCAATAATCCGTACAAGCGCGATTCCGCTTGGAACAGTACCCAGCGAGGTTCCCAGCAAACCGAGCGTCCGTGAAAAGTCGTTGTCGCCGCCTAAGCGCTTTCCAAAGTATAAAACGACTGCAACAGTAAGCGCAGCTATGACAACGGCTTCGATAATAATTGGAACAATCCACTGGCCGATGATACTAAATTGGACAGCCATAAAGGAACAGACAACTAAATAATCGGTGGACCAGCCGGTAATTTTCGTTTGAAAGGTATTATCCAGCAAATGGTCCAGCTGCAGCTTTTTCAATACCATTTTCACAAAATAGCCGGCAAGCATGCCGTAAATAAACAGCATTCCGCCAAGCGTAGGACCTATGCCAGGAATCATGGAAATAAGAGATGCCATTCCTAAAGCCAGCACATAACAGATACCAATCATCGTAAAGTGAAACGTCATCGTATCCATATTTCCGCTGAATACCGTCTCTTGTCCGATTGATTCTCTTTTTTCATTCTTCGTATAGTAGCCCCGTTTGACATAATCTTTGATTTCGGATTCGCCATATTTCCTGGCTAGCCCGCGTTTTAACCCATATTTCGCAAGAGGGACGCCAATTAAGAAGCAGGCAATAAAACCGATTGCCGCAAAGGTCAGGCCTACCATCGCTGCATTTTCTATTCCGTACTGCTGTTCAAAAATAGATCCAAATGTCGCTGCCTGTCCAGGCCCTTGTGTAAAGGCAAAGGGGATAAGCAGCCCGTATAGCGCGTCCATTCCGAAATAACCGCCGACGAGTAAAATGACAACCGCGCCGACAGCAGGGGTGAGTGCGTATAATAGATTCCAGAGCATGCCCATTCCGAGTGAACCTCTTGCAATCTGCTTCCCGGCAGTATGGTCGTTGTTCGCCTTGTTATTGCTTGTTAATCCAATCGAGATAAACGTAATCGTAAATAACTGTGTGACAATTACAGTGAACATTTCGGCATTGGTTGCCTGGATAAGATTTGTATTCATGACAATCATGCCTAAAATACCAGCTATGACACTAGCAGGCACTAACATATTTCGAATAAAAGCTACTTTGGCCCGAATAATCATACCGGCACAAAGCAGGATACTTGCGATACTGAATGCAATCATAAAACTCACATGGATGACCTCCCTAAAAAAGCTGTCTAATTTTGACTGCAAAAATATTATTTATATTTTATGCGATAGACACCAGTATTCTCAAGGAGGTCAGAATGTTCTAACCAGTTAAGAAACAATAACTATTCTATTTTTATTTGCTATTTCTCGACAAGGTTATTTTAAAGGAGTACATATCCGCCCGATAATAGGCTCTCTCAAATTCCACAAAGGCTCCATGGACATCGGTAATTTTTCTTTCTGCGATAATGATGCTTGTCCCCTCAGGGATATTCAGTAACTCTGAATCATCTCGGGTGGAGATTCCCGCTCTGATCTCCTGCTCCGCCTGAAAGGTATTTACCTTTAATTCTCTTTCCAGCAGCTCATAGAATGCTTCTTCATCCAGGTTAAATTGAGACAGCTTTTTCCCCAATGCCACAGGGTAATAATGTCTTTCAATCCCCATCGGAATATCATTTGCATACCTTATTCTTTTAAAGTGATGTGCCTTATCTAAGCCGGTCACCTCTTTTAATCTTCCAACTAACTCGATTTCCTGGGAGGCTACTAATCTGGCCCCCGGCGTCATCCCCATCTTCTCTATATTTTCCGAGGTGCTGTGAAGACTGCCGAGCCAGTCATTAATCGTTCGAACGGCGATAAAGGTCCCTTTCCCCGGCTTTCTTACCAAAATTCCTTCCTGAACGAGCTGCTCGATGCTTTGCCTTACTGTACTTCTGCTTACATAGTGTTCATCCATCAATTCCCTCTCACTGGGAATCTTTTCGGCATAATCGCCGTTATATATTTTCTGTTCGATGATTTGTTTTAACTGCACGTGAAGCGGGATGGAGTTTGTATAGTCTAAGGTCATGGTTGTTTTTCCTTTCGCTGCTGTTTGACTTGTTGTTTCATCGGTATGCTTATTTTAGCATGTTTGGCGTAGAGGGGAGGGTGGAGAAAGCAGAAAAGTTCGATAAATGGCGGGAGTATATTGATGACGTTTCAGATGTGATGCCTGATATAGTAGAATGATAGAATGATAAAGAGAAAATGGCATACATGAAATAGAGGTAGCAGCGATGAAAAGAAATAACTTTATGATTGTGGGACTAGCACTGGCCGTTATAGTGATAGCGATGCTGCTAGTCAATGGAAGTAACGGGAATGATAAATATAAAAACTTTAACGCGCTTCAACAACATGAGAGACTGGCCGAAGATTATCGAATCAGTTTGGAAAAAAGAGATCCGGATGTTGCCGTCATAGCGATACATGGCGGAGGGATAGAGCCCGGAACAACGGAATTAGCGGAACAATTAGCTTTTGCAGGCGACTATTCCTTCTATTCTTTTCAAGGAATAAAAGCAGCAAACAATACGGACCTGCATATTGATTCCACAAACTTCGATGAACCAAAGGCAGTAGATATTGTCTCAGACAGTTTCTATACCGTATCTTTCCATGGATACGAGGACGAACTGGAAAAACACACGTATTTGGGAGGATTGGATGAAGCATTAGCTCAATCTATCGAGATAGAGCTAAAAAAAGCTGGTTTCTCCGTAAGTGATGCACCGAAGGAAATCAATGGGGAAGAGAAGGACAATATTGTTAATCAAAATAGGCAGAGCAAAGGAGTTCAATTAGAGATCAGCACTGCGCAGCGAATGGCTTTTTATGAGGATGGGGATTTTTCGTCTGGGAATCGGGATAATCGGACGGAGGAATTTTATGATTATGTTGAGGCTGTTGGAAGGGGATTGAGTGGGGGGTAGGGTTTCATAACCATCCTTTGTTAATTGTAATGCATAAACAGGAGCATTATTTTGTCGGAGTAATCCAACCACATCTTTGTCTCGATTAAGCAAGGTACCATTTACTCCCCAAGCCAGTATTACTTTTTCAGGCCTGGTTACTGCCTTCAGAATGTGTTGATTATTTTCTTCTCCAATTGGATTAAGCGCCCCGCGTAGTTTAATAGGTTTAGTCGCTCTGTAAGTAAAGAAATTAACAACTTCCAATGAACCGTAGCCCCAATTTTTAGCATAAGCAATACATCTATTTATCGTGGGATCTTTCACGCTGTTATCGGCAACGTTCTCATACAATTCTTAATATCGTAGTGCGGCACTTTTTGTTTTACTTTCATCATCTAGTAATTCCGCAATAATCTCTTCATGCTTTTCTCTCTGTTCTTCTTTTGCAAATCTTTTGAACCGCTACGAATCTCTACATTTCTTTATCTTACAGTTTACATTCACTTCATAGATTACCTCTATAATAAAAAGTAAATACAGAAAAAGGGAGAGATTAAGATTATGATACGAAAAGTTACTATTTTTTCATTAACAGTAATGATCTTTGCATCCATGTTCACAGTTCCTGCATTCGCCTCCAATGGTAGTGGTACCCAGACAGTTGATAATATTGCACATCGAGGGGCATCAGGTCATGCTCCGGAAAATACAATGGCTGCTTTTGAAAAAGCCTTTGAAATGAAAGCTGATTATATTGAAATTGATGTACAAATGACCAAGGATGGAGAGCTAATAGCCATTCACGATACAACTGTTAATCGTACAACAAATGGGACAGGATCTGTTGGGGATTACACACTTGAAGAAATTCAACAATTGGACGCCGGAAGTTGGTTCGGACAAGAATTTGTGGGTGAACAAATTCCTACTTTTGAGGAAGTAATCGATACATATCGAGGGAAGATTGGGTTATTAATAGAATTAAAATCTCCTGAATTGTATCCAGGCGTAGAAGAAAAAGTCGCTGAAGCCTTAATGGAGCGTAATATGCATAAGCCTAATAACAAAAAAATTATTATCCAGTCGTTTAATCATGCATCTGTGCAACAATCAAAAGCACTTCTGCAGAATATCCCTCACGGTGTCCTTGCCGGTACATCTTGGGCAAATGTTACCGATGAACAGTTGGCACAATTTACAACCTTTGCTGATTTCTTCAACCCGAATATGAGCATTGTTACAGATGAGCTTGTTGACCGTGTTCATATTGCCGGGATGAAGATATATCCTTATACAGTACGAACGCAAGAACAAGCAAATAACCTATTTGAACGCAACGTGGATGGTATTATTACCGACTTTCCCGAATATGTTTATAGACATCCAGTGAAAAACTAAGGGTCTTAAAAAAGCTAGACTGGAATTCAACACGCAGATAGAATGCGCCAAAATCCAAACGGAGAAGGTGCTTTTCTTTTTAATAGAAAGTTAAAGATTCCACACCAAAGTAAAGGGATTCTAAGAAAGTAATAATCGCTTTCTTAGAATCCCTTAAATGCTCCGTTTTCTAAAACTGCCTAGAGAAGTTCAAGGTATAGTACGAGTTATCATAATTGATGAGGAAATAACTATTTACTCCGTTGTCCTAGTAGATTGTGTTGGTAAAGTATCCCAAAAAGATACATCTTTATTGTTGATAGATCCATCTGAAATGGCCCTAACCGCAGCATCCAACGTATTCACTGTTTGTTTTATTAAATAGCCATTACTTTTTTGCCCTAAAATGGCGGATTCATTGGAATGATCCGACATGCCGCGCATTTCAAATAACAGGGTAGAGATTCCGTATTCGACAGAAATTCCATTTCGGGAAATTGTCTCGGCAGAACCGCCATTATATTTACCAAGATGTCCCCAACCAGTTGAATCTATTTTATCAAACACCACAGCACCTAATTGTTTGGATTTATGAACAACTTCGGGGTCTGCATTTTCCGTAGTCGGATAAAGGATGGAACCAGACACTAGCTCTCCATCACGTTCACTATTAGCTCCCTGATGATGAAGGTCTATCATATAATCAATATCGTAAGCACGTAATACATTATTATGCAGGGCTTGTGTTTCCGGGAAAACTTTATTCACATGATCACGATTTAAATCCTCGCCTGCTGCATTGTATCTTGTTAGATGACGATCTCCGCTAGCAATATAATCATCTAAATCAAAATCTACATCTCCCATTGCTCCATCAGGGTTCAACATCGGAACAATCAACACATTCACATTATCTAGCACACCTTTTGTTTTACCGGTTCCCAGGTGTTTAATGAACTCAAGCGTCCCTTCTGTTGTCAATTGCTCGTTACCATGCTGTTGTGTTAAAAAAAGAATCGTTGGGTTTTCAGGGTTGGAGATATATTTAACAAGATATAGATCGCGACCTTTCATAGATTGGCCAATCACTTCCAATTCCATTTGACTTTGTTTTGAGTCCTGTTTCTTAAGATAATCAACCATTTCATCGTAGGTAGTAAGAATGGAAGTATTAACCGTTTCATTGCCATTGTAATTTGGCCCGTTTCCTACTGCATGGACAGCCGGTGAAGTAAGGATTGATCCTCCCACAACAAATGCCCCGGCAAGACTGAACATTAAAAGCTTTTTGCTTATCTTTTTCATAGATACCCCTCCCATTTTGTTATACTATCAAATTCGCTAGGAATGAATGCAAATCCTCCTAAAATTATAAAAATAAAGAATATTATCTATTATTGAATAAGTGTAAAGGTGTTTTGATAGGGAATGCGGTCATAGGATGTGTGAATGATAGAAACATGATTAGTTAAGAATGTAAATGAGATTGTTGTAGCTTATGTGGGATGCTTTGGAATGTGCTATATTTTGGATAAGGTGGTTGATAAGGCTAATAGGTTGTGCTGCTGTTGAGGGAAAAGCAAGAGTTTTTAATGATAAGCTAAAGATTAACCTATTTATTAGAAGTTGATATTACTGCCATATATTAAATAAATCAAAACACAATAAAGCAATATTCTGTCTAAACTTGTATAATAGAAATTAGAAAATTGTAAAATATTAAGAGGGTGCTAACTAAGCCTGTCAGACAACAAGCTTTATGTGTTGCCAGGCAATAATTCGAGATAGAACAATCCATCGAATAAAGCATCTGTTTAATTAACGAAAAATTTAATAATTACTGATTAATCTTACTGTTTCACAAATGCTTAACAAAGGAGTCCTTATCTTGAAAAAAGTAATCATAATTGGCGGAGGCGTTATCGGCCTTACCAGTGCCTATTTTTTAAGAAAATCCGGAGCAGACGTGACGATTATTGAAAAGGGAGAATTTGGCATGGCGTGTTCCAGAGGAAATCAAGGGTGGGTCTGCCCGGCTATTCATGAGCCGGTGCCAACGCCCGGGCTGGTAACGGAATCCATCCAAATGCTAATGAAAAAAGACAGCCCGCTTTATATCAAACCTTCTGCCATGCCGCAGCTGTCCGGCTGGCTGACGCAATTTATGAAACACTGCAATGAAGCAGCTTTTAAAAAAGGGGAAGAGGCTTTATTAACGACGAGCAAGCATACCTTATCTCTATTTAATGAGATTCAAAAGGATGGCGTTGATTTCGAATTGCATAAAAAAGGAATGCTGTTTGTATTTCTCCATGAGGCGAACCTTAAGAAGAAATTAGAGCGCCTGAAAGCTGTCTCGCATCAGTATGGACATCAAAAGCCGGAGTACAAAAATCAGCAGGAGGTTAAAGCATTAGAGCCTGCACTTTCTGATGATGTAAAGGGCGGCATTTTTTTAGAGAATCAATACCATATTCGCCCGGAATCCTTTTCCAAAGGGATGGTGGAAAAATTAAAAGCATTGGGAGTTAAGCTGTATGCAAATACAGAGGTTATCGATATTGAAAAGCAGGAGAATCAGATTACTTCGGTAAAGACCAAGCAGGAAGTTTTTGAAGCGGATGCGTTCCTGCTGGCCGCCGGAGCGTGGTCTGATGATATAGGAAAAAAGCTGAATTATAAGCTGCCGCTGACTGCAGGGAAAGGCTACAGTATTACAATCACGAATCCTAAAACAGAAATCGATCATCCCCTTTATCTCGGTGATTTAAAGGGAGGAATCACTCCATTTGACCATGCTATCCGTATCGGCGGAACCATGGAGCTGTCCGGAAAAAATGTAAAAATCGATAAGAAACGTGTGGAAGGGATTCGTTCTGCCGCATCTCACTATCTAAAGGAAGAAATCAAGGGAGATACCGAGGAAGAATGGGGAGGGATGAGACCAATGACTCCTGATGGCATGCCGGTTATTGGGGCGATCCCTCATCTGGATAATATGTATATTTGTACCGGCCATGCCATGGTAGGCTTGGCTATGGCACCCGTAAGCGGGAAAATGATTTCCGAAATCATCCTAACCGGACAAACAGACTTGAATATAGAAGCTTTCTCACCAGCACGATTTGAAAAATCATAAAATGAGGGGGAAGATATATGCCAGTAAATACCTTTGATGTTATTATCGTATTATTTTATTTAGCGCTCGTCTTATACATTGGTTACTATTCCATGAGAAGAATTTCCGGTTTTAAAGACTATACCGTTGCCGGCCGTTCCATGCCAATGGCTCTTATTTTTGCGACGCTTGCAGCAACACTAGCCGGCGGCGGAGCAACGATTGGCAGGGTGGCGTTCGTTTACGAGACTGGTGTGGTTATCTTTCTTGCCGTTTTTGGTGTTGTTTTCAGCCAAATTTTAATCGGACAATTTGTCGCGCCACGGGTTAGAAATCTGGGGAATGTCTACACCGTAGGAGATGTTTTTGGATATTTCTATGGGCGCTCTGGGAAGTTGGTGTCCGGTATCTTTTCTTTCTTATATAGCGTAGGAATGTTTGGGGTACAGGTGCTGGCAATGGGAAGAATTCTGGAAACCTTGACGGGATTCGATTATATTCCAATGACTATTTTGGGTTCTGTTATTACGGTAATTTACACTTGGGGAGGCGGCATGCTGGCCGTTATTTATACGGATGCCATTCAATTTATTATCTTAACCGTCGGCGTTGCAACAACATTGACATTGGCACTAAATAATATCGGCGGCGTACCAGCCATCGTTGAAAAAGTCAGCGCCATCGATGCCGGCATTTTAGATTTTACCGGCGGCTGGACCGTTGCTGCCATGATTGCTTTCTTCTTAACCTTCTTACTGGGGGAAGCATTAGCTCCTTTTTACATTCAGAGGTATGTTTCATCCAGAAATGCATTAGATAGTAAGCGCTCGGTGACCTACCTTGGCATCTTTTACTTTTTCATGACAACTGCTGTCGTTTTTATCGGACTAGCGGGTGTTGTTCTTCTTCCAGGCACCGATCCGGATCTTGTATTTACCACATTAATTTTAGAGCATATGCCAACCGGCGCTGTCGGATTGATTTTCGGAGGGCTTATTGCAGCCGTTATGTCCACTGGAGATTCTATCTTAAATACTGCTTCCACCATCTTCACGAGGGATATCTATCAAGAATTTATTAATCCGAAAGCAACAGATAAGCAAATGCTTAACCTTGCCAAATGTTCCACACTTATCGTAGGAATTGGCGGAATTCTTGTTGCCCTTTTAATTCCAAATGTTTTCGACTTAATGGTATTCATTTTTGATCTTTGGGCGCCGTCCATTGTTCCCGTTATTATTATTGCATTATTATGGGGGAAAGCGAGAGACAGGAAAGTATCGCCATACGCTGCGATACCAGCTATCCTGGCGGGGATTATCTCTTCTCTCCTATGGAATTACGGCCTTAACGAACCATTCCAAATCCCTACATTAATTGTTGGAATCTGCATAAACCTGTTTACATTCTTTATTGCACATCAATTGACGAAGAATAAACAGCCAACTCGCGCATTTATGCAAGAGGATCTTGATCCTGAGGGATAAAGGAGGAGAATCACACATGATATTTTGGGAGATTTTAGCTTATTTATCTATTGGTGTTTGTTATTTTGGAGCGGTTGCGGTGATTTATGGATGGATTAAGTTTGGGATGGAGCGGAGGAAGGGAAAGATGGGAGATGAATAGAGGGGTGGAAAATGATGGGGATAGAAAGTAATAGATTTCGTTGATGGAAGTAATAATTGATAGGGTTGGAGTGTACCGAATTATAAACTTAAGGCGACAATTAATAAATAAAAACTCCTTAGAGATTTTATAGAGAGTATAAAATAAACTATCAGTTTATTAATAAAGTAATAACTATCTAGCTTATTTGTGCTTTTTAACAAACCCAAATAAATCTTCCATAATAATAATTTTGATGCCGATAGAAATGGCCTCTGGAAAAGAGTGAAGAAAAAATCTTTTGAATGGTATAGAATAAATAAAAAAACCTGGAACAATATCTTGAATTGATATGTGTTGTTCCAGGTTTTTTAGTGTAATGGGAGCAGATAAAAAGTCAATATAGTTCTTAATTTAGTAACGAAATCTCTTTTTATTTTCAAATTTCGGATTCCACCCCGTATAATAGAATTTATAGAAATAAGAACATATTTTAAATTCTTTGGGTATGTTAATAACTATATTAAACTCCAGTATATTATTTTCAATAACAAGAACAGTAACATTATTATATGGTAAGTGACGGTGAATAAAATGAAAATAAATAATTTAGGTTTATTAAATTCCTTGTCTTTCATCATCAACTCAGAAAATCCAGAAAATACCGATTATACATTGGCTCATTTTATTTTGAATAACTTATATCGTATTTCTTCCGTCAGCATATGGGAAATGACGGAGGAATGTTTTACATCCAGATCTGCAGTGAGAAGGTTTTGTTTAAGGTTAGGATATGATAATTTCAGTTCATTGAAGAACTCCATTTCCAAGCTTGTTTTTCCCAGTGATTTAAGACATCGGGACATAAAAGCAGAGCCTGACTATCGCATTCATATAAAAAATCTAGTTGATGAAATGATTACTGACATTGACGAACAAATAACAGACGAGGATATCAATTATCTTTGTGAGTTAATCAATCAGGATGTAAATGTAGTGATTCTGTGTGCAAACAATACGAGTGGAAATGCATTAAGATTTCAACAAGAGCTGATGTTTGCCTCAAAAGTGATTCATGTTATTTCTGGGTCATTCACCACGAATGAAATTCTGAAATTACTTCATGAAGAAGATGTCATTATTACCATCTCTGCATCTGGTAAATTTGCGGAGTTGTCATTAGAATTTGTTCAGAGTTTAAAAGGACATAAATTTCTAATAACGGGAAATAAAGCGGAGAAACTGAAGAATAGCTATGATAAAACTTTTTATATTAGCAAGGATGGTTTCTCAGCTGATTATTTAGGGATTTATGGAAAGTACGGGATTACTTATATTCTTGATTTATTATCGATGCAGTATTTGTCATTGTATACTTGACTATGCTGTTTATTTTCAAAAGCCTTCATAAAAAAAACTTAGTAAATCCGTTTAGCACATTTATAGCTTGTTTAAATTGCTGGATAAAAAGGATATCATGTCAAAGCCTTGCTCTATGGAGCGGGCTTTTTGTTTTCCATATCGGTAACCATGGCAATTTTACGATGGTTCAAATTCTGAACCACTTCGTTTTTTTGAAAGTGCTAACATTGGATTTAGATGAAGGTTATTCATCATTATTGCAGGGAGGTATTTAAATGAAACAAGTACATGACAAGTTTCTATGGGGTTCTGCTACAGCAGCATATCAATGTGAAGGAGCCTGGGATGAAGATGGAAAAGGTCTGGGTGAATGGGATGTCTTTAACCACAACAGTTCTTTAAATATTAATCAGGTAGATGGTGATATTGCTTCTGATTTTTATCACAAATATAAAGAAGATATCGACCTGATGGCAGCGGGTAACCAAAATACCTATCGATTTTCTATCTCATGGGCGAGAATTATTCCACAAGGTGTTGGCGAAGTAAACCAAAAAGGAATTGATTTTTATAATCATGTCATTGATTATTGCCTGGAAAAAGGGATTACTCCGAATGCGACGTTGTTTCACTATGATTTGCCATATGAATTGTCTCAAATTGGCGGTTGGGAAAATAGAGAAATTATCGATGCCTTTGATGCGTACGCGAAAGTTTGTTTTGAAAATTTCGGAGATCGGGTGAAGATTTGGTCTACGGTAAATGAACCAAGGTATTATGCTTATTGCAGTTATGTGGTCGGTAACTACCCGCCAAACTACAAGCTGGATTTTAATCGTTTCTGGAATATTCTCTACAATCTGATGTTAGGCAGTGCCAAGGTCGTTGATACTTACCGGAAATTAGGCATGGATGGCCGAATCGGTATTGTTCATGATAACGGGAATGTTGAATTGGATCCTGCAACAAAAGAAAAAGATGCAGTAAGGTTAAGAGCTGATGTTTTTTATAATCGCATGGTTCTGGATACAAGTGTATTTGGGAAGCTTCCAGAAGAGTTAGGTGAAGTGCTTCAGGATTGGGGAGTTGACCCAAGCTTCGTCTATCAAGAGGACGTTCCTAATTTTGCGAAAGGTAAAGTGGATTATATTGGCTTGAACGTCTATAACCGTCAATATGTAACCGATTATTCTGAAGGTGAAACAGAAGTGTTCCATAATAACAGAGGGAAAGGGTCTAATTCAAAAGAAGGGATACGCATTAAACATGTCTTTGAAAGCTCCTTTGATCCTCATGTTAAAAGAAACCTCTGGGGAAGAGAAGTTTATCCTAAATGTATGTATAATGCTTTGATGGAAATCAAAGAAAAGTACGGGGATATTTTAGTATATATTGCGGAAAATGGACACGGACAATATGAAACACCTGATGAGAATGGATATGTAAATGATGATAACAGAATCGAGCTATGTGGAGATTTTATTCATTACATGTTAAAAGCGCGTGAAGAAGGCGTGAATGTACAGGGTTACTATATGTGGTCCACGATGGATTTATACAGCTGGATCAACGGCTATGAAAAAAGATATGGGCTTGTCCGAATCGATTTTGAGAATGATACGAAGCGGATACCGAAAGCAAGCTACTATTGGTATAAAAATCTAATTGCGGAAAACAGAGATATCTAAAACAGTTATTTGTTTGCTGATGGATGATGGAAAGAAATAGAGTTTGGCGGGCATGAAAGTGAAAGGGTAAAACCTGTCCATTTGTTTCTAGTGTGATGATTCGTGTCCGCTTAAGCTCTTTTTCAAACGGAATGGTATAGTCTATATAGTGAAATAAATAAAAATAACAGAAATAAAATTGTTGTCCTTGATAAATCGTATGGTGATTATAAAGCCGACTTAGATGTGCTTAACTATGTAAGCGGTATTTTATAGACAGGTAAAAGTCAACAAGGGAATCGATGTTATGGGTTTGGCTGCTCCGCTATCGAATTCCCATCTTAACCTAAAATAGCTGCACAGCCAGAAGAATCGATTTTATTTATAAAAGGTTTGATTGTGAAAATGTTAACATATTAATTTGTTTCAGACGTCAATAGAACTTAAATTTTGTTTTAGTACCACATTGTTGGATTTATCGCGGAGAATCGTCCGTAAAACTCCCGCTGAGTGAAGTTTTGTTTTATTAATAAGCAGGCAGAAATGGAGGGAATAAAAAATGAAATATGTTGAGATGTCAAAACAAGTATTGGAGCACGTTGGCGGTGTAGATAATTTAAATTATGTTGAACACTGCGCCACTAGACTTCGTTTACATTATAATAACGAGAAACTGATAAACGAGGAAGCATTAAAAGGGATTGAAAATACGTTAGGTGTCATTAAGAAAGCCGGCCAAGTGCAGATTATCATCGGGCCTAATGTTAATGAAGCATACAACGATTTTTTAGAGGTGTCGGGGTGGAAAGAGGGGCAAAATAACGAAGCAGGCTCTGCAAAAGAAGTGGAAGAACCGCAAAAAATGAGTTTTATGAACTATTTAAACAAATTTGGTAATTTTATGGCTGCCGTATTTATGCCTATTGTTCCAGCACTGATTGCTGGCGGAATCATTCTTGCCGTTAAAAATCTATTAATCAACTATTTTGGTTTAGACATGGAATCTGGCACTGCAGTCATTATCGATGCTATTTTCAATGCAGCATTTACCTTCTTACCAGTTTATCTAGGATTTACAATGGCGAGACGTTTAAAAATGGAACCTATTTTGGGAGCAGTATTGGGAGCGTTGCTTGTCAGCTCGAATATTAGCGGTCAAGAAGGGCTAAGTTTTTTAGGAATCGGAATTCCAGCTGTGGACTATAGCACCAGCGTATTACCAGTTATGCTTGGTGTTGGGCTTATGTATTTCGTGGACAAATTCTTTAAGAAGGTTATTCCTGAAATCGTCATCTATTTTTTGAAACCGCTATTAACGATGATTATTGTTGTACCAATAACATTAATCGTGTTAGGACCTATCGGAACCCTTTTAAGTGACTATGTAGGTTCAGGGATTACAACGTTAATGAGCACAATCGGCGGACTGGCGATGCCGGTATTCGCTGTGGCTTATCCTTATATGGTTATGTTTGGATTAGATAAAGCGATTATGCCAATCGGGTTTAACAGTGTTGCAACGATTGGATATGACCCTGCCATTATGGTTATGGGGTTCATCTCCAACCTGTGCATTGGCGGAAGTGCTTTAGCAGCAGCTACTTCCATAAAAAATGATAAAGCGAAGAAGGGTATGATTGTTTCTTCTGGTGTAACCGCGCTTTGCGGGGTTACAGAACCGGCTTTCTATGGTGCTTTGATTACGCGGCCTAAAATATTAATAGGCACTGCAATTGGAGCTGCAAGTGCTGGTTTGGTTGCTGGTATATTTGGATTGAAAAGCTATATTATGGGTGGAACCCCAGGGTTATTTACTGCGATGTTCTTCATTGATAATCAAGGAGGATTAGGGAATTTATTTTTAGCGGCAATCGTAGGAATTGTTGGGGTGGTTGTCTCCTATATTTCCTGCAGGATTATTATTTCAAGAACGAAATCAACAGAGAAGGCTGAATAAAATAAAGATTTTTCATTGGAGATAAAAAGATTTACTGAATATATCCGGGCCTTGAAAGGCTGGAAGGAACGGATATATTTTTTAAAACAAAAGTTGATGAGGTGAAATCGATGAAAGTTTTGATTGCACGATTTATTCTTGAATCGAATGCCAATATTCCGTATAAAAGTAATTTGGAGGATTTTGATCTCTTATTTGGAGAGGATTGCATTCGGGAAATGAAATGTAAAGATGTGTTTGCTAAAAAAGGTGTGGAGATAATTCCTTCCATTTATGCCGATGCATCAGCTGGCGGCGTTTTAGAAAAAACGGCATTTGATTATATTGAAAAGAGAATCTTGGAAGATATTAAAAAGCATATTCATGAAATTGATGGGATTTTTCTTCATTTACACGGGGCGAGTGAAGTAGAAGATTTGAAAGGCGGATCTGGGGATCATCATATTATGAAGATGATTCGCAAGCTGACAGGCCCTTATTTGCCAATTGCGGTAGTAAGTGATCCGCATGGTAACCTGTCTAAAGCATATGTAGAAAGTACCACACTGATTCGCAGTTATCGCGAATCTCCACATACAGATATTAAAGAAACAATAGAATTTATTTGTGAAAAGCTCGTTGATTTGTTGGAGCAACGTCAAAATATTACTCCAGTATATCGTAAATTATCAATGATTTTAGGCGGAGAACAAAGCGTCTCCGCAGATGAACCAGTAAAATCGATGAATCAATATATGGATGAATTAGAAGCAGATCCAAGAATATTAAGCTGTTCCTGGCATGTTGGGTATATTCGTCATGACTGTGATGTTGCAGGGTGCGGAATTGTTGTTATTCCTTCAACAGAAGCTAATCAGGAATATGCAGATCAAATTGCGGATCAGTTAGCGGAATATATATGGAATAAACGTTATGAATTCCATTATACTGGCTTAACTGCACAGCCGGAGGAAGCAATGAAAATGGCATTAGCGTGCGAAGGAAAGCCTGTGTTCATTACGGATTCAGGAGATAATGTAACATCGGGGTCGGTAGGGAGCAATACCTTTATTTTACGTCAGGTATTACATCTTGATGAAGGTCATAACAAACGGTTTTTATTTGCCAGTATTCATGACGCAGAAACCTTAGATAAGCTGAAAAGCTATGAAGCGGGGGAAGAAACAAGCATTTCTTTGGGAATGAATATAGACGAATTATCCGCAAATGTAAATTTAGATGTTGTTATTAAAGCGAAAGGATATTTAGCTGGTTATGCTTATGTGAGAGAGGGGAACTTTGGTGATTGTATAACCGTCAGAGTCAAGGATAAACCGATAGATATCGTTGTTTCAGGAAACAACCATCCGTTTGTTGAAATTGAGCAGTTTCATGCGGCTGGTCTCGATTATAGAGACTATGATATTATCATTGTTAAACAGGGATATATTTTCCCGGAATTAAAAAAAGAGGGGAAATTAAATATCATGTCATTAACGCAGGGGGCAACGCTGCAGGATACAGCAAAACTTCCATTCAAGCGCATTATGCGCCCCATGTTTCCTATTGATGACATTTAGAAAGAGCAAGAATGATATTACACATTGCTAAGAAATAAGGTAATGCACAGGATTGGAATAAATGCATGTTCCTCTGATCAATAAACCCAATCAAATAAAAACATGCATACATTGGAGGCAAGTTAAATGGAAAAACAATATGATTCTAAAAACGCACAATTAATAGAAATGGATGCTCCTGCTCCAGATTGCACAGGGACTCCAATATTGCTGGATGATACAACGATGCAGCAACGAAGAGAAAAGGTATTAGATGAGATGCGTCACGATGGATTGGATGCGCTGCTGGTTTACGCGGATGTGGAACATGGCGGGAATTTTGAATATTTAGTTGGATTTATACCTAGATTTGAAGAGGCTTTATTAGTCCTGCATGCTAATGGAGATGCTTTTCTGGTCTTGGGAAATGAAAACTATAATAAAGTACAATATTCGAGAATTCCAGCAAAAGGGATTCATTGTCCACATTTTTCCTTGCCTAATCAGCCGATGGAGCCTCACCGTACGATGTCAAGTATTCTTCAGGAAGCCGGAATCAAGGATGCAATGAAAATTGGAATGGCTGGATGGAAGCATTTTACCAGCCGGGTAGAGGATAACCGGACTTTATTTGATGTTCCTTCTTTTATTGTAGATACGGTTCGGGAGCTGGTCGGGAAGGAAGGTTCTATCACCAACCATACAGATATCTTCATTGGCGGGGATCGTGGCGTTCGCAGGGTGAATAATGCGAATGAAATGGCCCATTATGAATTTGGGGCATCTCTGGCAGCAGATTGTGTCTTGCGTGCGATAGACAAGCTGGAGATTGGCATTTCTGAAATGGAATTAGGAAATGAACTCCATGCCTACGGTCAAAAAAATAATGTCGTCACGATTGCATCAACGGGTAAACGATTCGAAAACGGTAATTTATATCCAACTTCTAAAAAAGTTACACTAGGAGATGCCATCTCTTTAACTGTAGGATATAAAGGCGGATTATCGAGCAGAGCAGGATATGCTGTTATGAACAGCGAGGATTTACCGGAGAGTAAAAAGCATTATATAGAGGATCTGGCAGCACCATACTATACTGCAATTACAGCTTGGCTGGAGAATATCCAAATTGGAATGCCGGGCGGGGCTATGTATAAGCTAATGAACCATGTCTTGCCGCAGGAAGCATATCACTGGGGACTATGTCCAGGACATTTGACGGCGGATGAAGAATGGTTAGCTTCGCCAATCTATAAGGATTCAGAGGAAGTTATCAAAAGCGGAATGATTTTTCAAACAGATATTATCCCGCGTGTTGCTGGATACGACGGTGTTTCAGCGGAAAGTACGATAGCTATCGCGGACGATGTGTTAAAACAGGAGCTTAGAGATCATTATCCGGCACTTTGGGAACGGATGATGAAAAGAAAAGCGTATATAAAAGAGACGCTCGGCATCCAATTAAGCGAGGATGTTTTACCATTATGCAGTATGGTCGCTTATTTACGCCCGTATCTGTTGAATAAGAAGCTTGCGTTTTATTATAATCATGGCAGATGAAGTTGAATCATTGCGTCGAAATTTTTTGTGAAATATTTACAGTAGTAACGTGGAGCGAGTTTTAAGTATTAGAAAGAAAGGTAAAAGAAAACAAACGATGTGGTGCCTTATGCTCTGAGTATTAAGAGATATGAAAATTTATTCTTTCTCAAAAAAAATGAGATGTAACTATTCAGTAATAATACAAAAGGGATTTTTCGGGAAAATATAAATTTAGGCAATAGCCTGTCACCAGTTCTTTGACAGTGTCAGGCTATTTTATTTCTCCTAGTAATGTTCTTCATTCTTCTACTAAGGATTCAAATGTATAAATATGATAAGAAAACAAAAAAGACGCCCGTTATGCAAATCGGGCATCTAATTTTTAAGTTACTATCTATCAAAGGAGTTGCCAAATATCCCATGGACCATTTTATGTCCGTAACTCTGCAATTGTGATTATTACTTATAACAGATAACGTAAATAGCGTTAGAATGGAATCAGAAATAGGCTTTTAATTTTTAACCATCTTCAACACTTTATCTAACTTTTGTTTGCTACCCGTTTCGAAATATCCAGCGAATGGACATCCGACCTCTTGTAGACGTTCTACTGCATTTCCAATTGTAAAGGCTGTTGGTTCTAATCCCTTATGGACTTCATGCCAATATAAAGGCATAGAAACTGTACCCTCATTTGTCATCCTTGGCGAATAAGGAGCAATCAATGTTTTATCTTGACCGTGTTGAATATAGTCGATGTACAAACGTCCTTTTCTTTTTTTCTTTAATCGTTCTGTCGTAAAATCGTTTGGAAATGCTCTTTCTAATGTTTTTGCTACCGTCTCGGTAAAAAAAACTGTCTCGTCGTATGTCATGCTCCCCTCTCGAATAGGAATATATATTTGTAGCCCTTTGTTTCCAGATGTTTTCACGAAAGATACAAGATTTAAATCATCTAATATCTGCTTTAATAGCTTGGCTGCTTTTACCGCTAAAACAAAATGTTCTTTATCAGGCGGGTCAAGGTCAAATACAATTTCTAAGGGTGTTACTTGTCCAATTCGTTGAAAAGGAACATGGTATTCGATGGAACCATGGTTCGCTAACCAAACTAAACTTTCTAACTGATTGCACACAATTAAATCATCAGCAGCATCAAATGATAAAAAGTCCGGTGCATAATTCGGTATACTTTTTTGAAAGAACGATTTTTCTTTTATCCCATCGGGACAGCGAATAATTGTTAAAGCGCGTTGTTTTAAAAATGGAAGCATCCAAGGTGATATTTCTCTGATATAAACTAAGAGGTCTTTCTTTTTAAAAACATCTGGCCATAAGTATTTATCCGTGTTAGAAGTCTCGATTGGAATTTGAGCCATGTCTAACTGTAATTTATCCAATGTGCATTCAGTATATGAAGTGTTGGGGTTAATACTCTTAAAATTAGGTTCTCTCAACTCTCCCTTATATAAATCCAGTGTATTGATCATGCTGGCTATTGCAGGAGGTAGATGATAACTCCCCTCGACTAATTTCCCCTGCTCTTTAAAAAGTTTTTGTACTGTTTCAGACGATTCTTTAGATAAGCCATGTTTACATGTACCGATACGTATTAAATTATCGTTATCTAATACGTTCACAGCAAAATAACCATTACTTGGGTTATACTCTGTTAAAATGCCTTGAACCACTCTCCAATTTTTAATCTTAAACCAATCATGGTGGTTTTTACCTTTTTGATAAGTGCTGTCTTTTCGTTTTGCAACAATACCTTCGCACTTTGATGCTGAAATGACTTTCTGGATTTCTTTCATAGAAGAAAATATTTCTACACAGTTTAAAACTTCGTTATCGGAAACCGGCTCTAATAATTGATGAAGAATTTCTTTCCGTAAAGATAAATTATTGTTGGTAAGTTTCTTGCCTCTTATTTCCTTGATGTCAAATGCCATCAATGCTGCAGGTCTATTACTTGCTTGTTTTTTAATACGGTCAATGCTTTTCGTCCTGCCACGTGCTTGGATTTTTGCAAAATTAGCTTGGTAGCGATGATTTAATATGACAAGTTCGCCATCTATTTTTAGTGGTAATTTGCTATTAAAGTAATCGTAATTATCATTGCACCAGTTAATAATTTCAGGAAACTTATTAGAGATATCCAGGTTATTCTTACTAGTTAAAATAATATTTTTATCAGTCCAGCTTAGTTCACAGCGAAACCCATCATATTTAACCTCATACAACCATTCATCCCCCTCTGGTATATCTGTTCTTTCTATTGGTTTCATCCAGTCCATATATAATCACCTCTTTTTAAATAGGATGCCTCATATCTTTGTATAAAAAACATACAAATCAGCAAAATAAATCAAAAAGGAGTGAACGGAATGCATACGATGTGGAAAGGAACAATCAGTTTTGGTTTGGTCAATATCCCTGTCAAAATGCATGCCGCTACTGAAAATAAGGATATAAAACTGCGGCAGTTGCATAAGAAATGTAAGATGCCTATTAAATATGAAAAGACTTGTCCAAATTGCGATAAAGATGTAAAAAGTGAGGATATTGTAAAAGCGTATGAATACGCAAAAAATAAATTTGTTATATTGGATGACGAAGAATTAGAAGCACTAAAGAAAGAGCAAGAAGACAAAGCTGTAGAGATTGTTGATTTTGTTCAATTGGAAGAAATTGATCCTGTTTATTTTGAGAAGAGCTATTACCTATCACCTAGTGAGGGCGGCTCAAAAGCATATGCATTGCTGAGAGAAGCGCTAACAGATACTGGTAAGATTGGAATTGCAAAAATGATGATACGCTCTAAAGAACAGCTTGCTGTAATCAGAGTGTATAAAACTGCGATAGTAGTTGAAACAATACATTACCCGGATGAGGTTCGGGAAGTTGGAGATGTACCCAATGTTCCTAGTCAAGAATCAGTTGGTAAAAAAGAGCTGGATACTGCCAAGCTTCTTATAGAACAATTGACCACTGAGTTTGAACCAAAAAAATATAAAGATAATTATCGAACAGCACTCATGGAATTAATCGAAGCCAAGAAAAACAATGAAGAAGTTGAAATTGGTAAAGACACCAAAGAAAAGCCGGATAATGTGGTTAATTTAATGGATGCGTTGCAGGAATCGTTGGATCGTGCTAAAAGTGATAAGCCTAAAACAACGAAGCCGAAAAAGAAAACGACTACTACCAAAAGGGATGCAAAGACAAAAAAGGCTACTTCATAAAAGGATACCAGTCCTTAATATCGGGGGCTGGTATTTGTTATCCTGTTATTTTAGAAGAAGATGATATACAGTCGATGTTAGGCAATAAATCCGTTTTGCTTTAACAAATTTAAATGGTAGTTTACAATAAAACTACTGTATATTTATTTAAAATCTTCTAAAAATAGTAAACCTGTCCGATTGTTTTCTATATTTTTCAGTGGTAATCTATGTATGCAAAATAAATATTTTACGAGGAGGAGTAAGATGAGCAATCGGAAAAAAGTATGGTTCGAAGATGCCGGACGTAAACTTGACCCTGGCTTAGTGGAACAATTACGAAATTCTCGGAAAGTAACTAATCAAGAAACCAACAACAATGAAATCCCCATTATCGTTTATTTGAGAAAGAATTGTGAGCAAGGAAAAAAAGACGACCTCTTAAAAGTATGCAACGTTGACTCCCATAATAAACTAGGAAGAGAACTCCACAGTATAAATGCTATAAAAGGACATCTAACACCGGATAGAATCAAACAAATTAAAGACCATGAAGCAGTAGATCGGATTTTTTACGATCGGATTGTAACCTCCTTTTTGGATATTGCCAGTGAGCAAACAGGCGCTGCCAAAGTAAGAGAACAGCTTGGATTAACTGGAAAAGGCGTTACGATGGCAATAATCGATACAGGTATTTACCCGCATGAAGACTTGACTAACCCTGCGAATCGAATTATAGCTTTTCAAGATTTTATAAATGGGGAAAGTGATCCGTATGATGATAATGGACATGGGACACATTGCGCCGGTGATGCTGCAGGAAATGGAAGTGCCTCCAATGGAAAGTATACAGGCCCTGCACCAGAAGCTTCTATCATTGGAATAAAGGTTTTAGATGAACAAGGAAGCGGAAGGTTATCCACCATAATTGAAGGATTGGAATGGTGTATCGACCATAAAGAAGCGCATAATATCCAGATTATCTCGCTTTCGCTTGGGGCTCCGGCGTATGAATCATTCCGGGACGATCCTTTATCGCTAGCTGCTCAAGCTGCGTGGCATGAAGGAATAGTTGTAGTTGCTGCTGCTGGAAATAGCGGACCTAGTCCAGCAACTATCAGTACACCAGCAATCGATCCATTTATTATTACAGTAGGTTCGACAGATGATCAGAACACATTAGAGCGTGCGGATGACGTAATTGCAGAGTATTCTAGCAGAGGCCCTACGATTGATACGCTCGTTAAACCGGATGTTTATGCCCCTGGCACCAACATTATTTCTTTGCTGGCTTCAGGTTCGGCAATTGAATCGGAATTACCAGAGATGGTTATCGATGAAAGTTATATTCAATTGTCAGGTACCTCCATGGCAACACCAATTTGTGCAGGGATTATTGCTCTTATGCTGGAAGCTAATCCGAATCTCAGCCCGAATGATATTAAGAGTATCTTAAAAGCAACCTCTCATCCAACGCTTGATGACGTATGGGGATATATTGAAGCAGAGAGTGCTGCCCGTATGGCAAAGAATTACCAGATTTCCGCTCCATCTGAAGCTTTGTAGGAAAGTTAGATCAAGCAATAGAACTGGGAAAAGCTGATATAAAAAACAAGGTATTTTATTCTGCTGAAGATGCTGTATTTCATGATTTGTCTCTAGGTATATGCCGGAGTACGCATCTGTCACCGATACAAATCGATAACATCGGTGTTGATCCATTCTTAGTATAAAATAGAAGTAAATAATTTAATTAATCACACAAGAACGGAAAAAGGATTTTCAAACCTTCATGATTTGAAAATCCTTTTTCCGTTCCTATCTATTTACTCATCCTTCTCAATCTCAATTTCTTCCTTCCCAAGAATATAATAGTTCAATTCTTTCTCCGGAATCTTCTTGAAATCTTTACGCTTAATCAAGTAAAAGATAATCCCCAAAATAATCCACGCAACTAAAGCAATTCTGGACTCTACCCCTAAGAATGCCGGCGAGCCTGGAATCAGCAGCAGTCCAAGGAAGATAATGCTGGCAATCATCCCTAGGATGGCAATAATTTTCTTCCGGGGTGCTTCAATATGTTTTTTCTCGTTAAAGGTGTGATCCTTTTTCATTTTAAATAAGGTAGAAGCTGCATAGCATGTATAAAAATAAGCAATGGTTACACCGATGGAGGACATGTCTACTACCCACATCAATGCTTCTCTTCCGAACCATGGTGACAACATCGCAACAATTACTGCGAAAATGATGCCCCAGTATGGCGTTTTATATTTCGGATGAAGCTTGGAGAAGCCTTCCGGAATAATCTTTGCCCGGGACATGGCGAACAATAGGCGGCTGGATGAGATGATAAAGCCGTTCAACCCAGTAAAAATTCCCATTGTCAATGCGACTGCAAGGATGGCTAACCCTAAAGGTCCGAGCAGCTCTTCAACAATATATCCGGTTCCCCAGATATGATTTTCTTCTACAACGCCTTCCCATGGGCGAATCATGGAGGTTGCTATAATCATTAAACTGTATAATGTAGCTGCAGCTAAAATAGCAAAGACGATTAAACGAAATGCTTTATGGGATGGGAAATCAAATTCCTCTGCAGCTTGCGGAACATTGTCAAAGCCGACATAAGCCCATGGAGCAATGGCAACAATGGAAATAATCGCAGCAATTGCTGTTGTTTCTGGCGGGAACATTGGTGTAATATTAGAAAAACCTGCACTTGGCTGGATGCCGACGAGAAGCAGCAGAATAAAAATAGCTGCAATCATAACGATACAAAAAACGAATTGCATACTTCCTGACAGGGTCGTTCCTCTAATATTAAAAAATCCGAATAAAGCGAGTAAAATGGCTGCTACTAAAATTTCGGTCAAATAGACATCCCAGCCGGCAATCTGATAAAGCGGGATATTTTCAATCAATCTTGGAAAGATAAATTTAATCATCAGCGCAAATGCAGATGCATTCAGTGCCACGATGCAGATATACCCTAAAGTTAAAAACCATCCGGAAATAAAAGCATGCGTCCTGCCGAGACTGACATAGGCATAAGCGAATTCTCCTCCGGAAACGGGAAAGCTTTTTATCAGAAACCCATAGCTGACGGCAATCAGAATCATGAGCAAGGCACCGATAAAGAAGCCGATTATTACTCCGAGCGGTCCGGCGGTGGACATCCAATTGATTGGCTGCACAAAGGCTCCCCAGCCAATGGCTGATCCTAACGCAATCGCCCAGACCCAATGCGGCTTGAGTGTTTTGGTCAGTGCCTCTCTCTTTTTCACTTCTCTCATAAGTTAATCTCCTTCGAATATGGAATGGTATGAATTTTTTCTGAATGATAGACGGTGTTATTTTGAAAAAAATTGTCTGTTTTTGACAGATTAAACCGTATAAAACCCTGCTATCCGTATAAAGGCAACGAAGGCATTCAGCCAACAGATTGGTGAATGCCAATTTTGCTAATATACATAGGTATACCCCATATTTTATACGATATCACATCGTCTTCTCAAGATGGTTAGAATGTCCGTACCAGTTAACGCGAAGGAGAGGATTATGTCATTATTTGCTATTTCTCGACAATTTTATTTTGAAGGAATACATATCTGCCCGATAAAAAGCTCTCTCAAATTCGACAAAACCGCCGTTTTTATCAGTGATTTTTCTTTCTGCAATCATGATGCTTGACCCCTCCGGAATGTGCAACAACCCCGAATCACTTGCTGTGGAAACTCCCGCTCTGATTTCCTGCTCTGCTTGAAAGGTTTTGACTTTTAACTCCCTTTCCAGCAGCTCATAGAATGTCTCCTGATCCAAGTTGAATTGTGCTAATTTCTTTCCTAAGGCAACGGGGGAATAGTGCCTTTCGATTCCCATATGAATATCATTAGCGAATCTTATTCTTTTAAAATGGTGGGCCTTTTCCAGCTTGGTAACTTTTTTAACCTTCCGAATAATTCAATTTCTTGCAATGTAATCAGTTTTGCTCCTGGAGTCATTCCCATCTTCTCCATATTTTCAGAGGTGCTGCTGAGACTTCCAAGCCAGTCATTAATGGTACTTACCGCAATGAAGGTTCCTTTTCCAGGCTTTTTCACTAAGATGCCTTCCAGGACAAGCTGCTGGATGCTTTGTCTGACAGTACTTCTGTTGACGTAATATTCATCCATTAATTCTCTTTCGCTGGGGATTTTATCTGCATAACGGCCATTATATACGTTCTGCTCTATTTTTTGCTTTAATTGGACATGAAGCGGAATGGAATTGGTATAGTCTAAGCTCATTGTTGTCCCTCCATTGGTTTTGTCATAAAAGCCTTTGCTGTTGATTGTTTAGCTAATCATAGCATGTTTTGATGGAGGGCGGGTGATTTCGAAGGGGAGTTTGGAGAACTTTATTTGAAAGCATCTTCTTCTAATGATTAGGAAAGATGCTATTTTCACGATATACTGTACATGAATTAATAGAAGGATGAAACGTGAATAAAAATGAGAGGATGAAATGGATGGTAACTCACATCATATGGGATTTGGGAGAAACATTAACGACCCCGCCAAACGGAAGAATGGATGAAAAACCGCTTACGGAATATCCGGAAATAGAATTAAGGGAACATGTACTGGAAGTGTTGGAATCCATAAGTCATATGGGTTTAAAGCATGCGATTCTCAGCAATACAGCAACCAGTGACAGCGACGTTGTTCGAAATCTATTAAAAAGATTACATATTTTAGATAGATTTGAATATGTCTTTGCGACGAAATCAGAGCTGGATCCAGCTATTCCAGAAAAACCGGATGGCATCGTATATCATAACGTATTGGATGCACTGGAAATCAAGCCTCATGAAGCTATTATGGTAGGTAATACATGGGATACGGATATCATTGGAGCTAATAGAGTTGGGATGCATTCGATTTGGCTTCAAAATCCGGAGGTTTCTGTAAGAAAGGATTTTGATGAGAAGGTTAATACTCCTCCATGGATTGTGCCTGTTTGGGATATGAAGCAGGTGCCGACAGCGATTGAGTTGATTGTTGGATATGGTGGGGAAGGAGATATGGAATAACTATTTTCTTATCTATTCATAGAATGGATGTTAGAGAGGGTTTTTTAGGAAAATCACAGGCAGTTGTATAGCAATCGAGGCAGCTATGCACTTGCCTGCGATTTCTGAGTATATACTGTCACATGATATAATGAACCGTTTGCATAAAATAAGTTCTTATCACTTTTATAGCTGCAATGAATACCTCTTGTTATCAAAGCAATTCTTTCCCCCTTCACAGAATTATTCCCTTCGTTTTCAATTAATTTAAATTATAATCATATGTCGCTGGTAGAAATAGTGAAATACCAATGCACTTCATAATAAATTTATTTGCCTTAATAAATGATTTAATCTCTTTTCCTATGTTTCCTTATTCTGAATTTCTTTGTAATCAGCAATATCATTGCCATGTTCGCAGAAAGGTAATAAGGAAAGCGCAGTATGAAACTACAGGACAAAACATAGTATGAATTAAATCTATAAAAATGAAGGAGGGAATTATTATGGAGGGGTTTGCTCTCATTTTATTAATTATTGCTGGTGTTATTTTTATTGTTTTTTCTACAGCTAAGTTAAAACTGCACCCGTTTCTTTCTCTATTAATTGCTGCTTTTGGTATTGGGATTATTGCTGGACTGCCGTTAGCTGAAGTCGTAGAAGCAGTAAATGGTGGATTTGGAGGTTTAATGGGCAGTATCGGGCTGGTTATTGTATTTGGTACGATTATTGGTGTTATTTTAGAAAAATCAGGAGCTGCGCTTCGTATGGCAGAGGTTGTCTTACGAATAGTGGGGGAAAAACGTCCTCAAATGGCAATGAGTTTAATTGGTGCTATTGTAAGTATCCCTGTATTTTGTGATTCGGGCTACGTCATTTTATCTTCATTGAAAAAAGCTTTAGCAAAAAAAGCTAAGGTAGCAGTTGCATCAATGGCAGTGGCTTTAGCAACAGGTTTATTTGCGACGCATACATTAGTTCCACCAACTCCAGGACCGATTGCAGCGGCAGGTAATATCGGTGCTGAAATGTATTTGGGGACTATCATTTTAGTTGGCTTGCTCGTTTCTATTCCAGCAGTTATTACAGGTTATATATGGGCTGTTAAAGTCGGTGCAAAAATGAAAGTCGAGGGAGAAGACAATAAGGAATCAGCCTATGATTATGATGCAATTATAAAGGAATTTGGGAAAATGCCTTCCGCGGTTAAATCCTTTACACCGATTGTTGTTCCAATCCTTTTAATTGGATTTAGTTCTGTTATTGCATTTGCTGGCTGGACTGGAACTTTCTTTGAAATTTTTGAGTTCCTTGGTTCTCCAGTAGTAGCTTTGCTAATCGGTGTACTATTTGCTTTTTTACTTTTACCAAAATATGATGAAGAAACACTCTCAGAATGGATTGGGATCGGCTTGAAAGAAGCTGCCCCTATTCTATTAATTACCGGGGCTGGCGGGGCTTTCGGAACAGTAATAAGCACGACGCCCGTTGCTGATTATATTCAAAGATTCGGAGACAATGCATTTTTTACAGGAGCACTGTTCCTGTTTATTCCATTCTTCATTGCTGCAGCTTTAAAATCTGCACAAGGATCATCAACCGCAGCTTTAGTTATTACGTCTACTTTAGTAGCACCACTCCTTCTTGAACTGGGCATTGATGGTGCCATACCGCTAGCGTTAGTTGTGATGGCGATTGGTTCTGGAGCGATGATGGTTTCCCATGTAAATGACAGCTATTTCTGGGTTGTGAAAGAGTTCAGTGGCATGACTGTTACACAAGCTTATAAAGCACAAACGATGGCAACTTTATTACAGGGGATTGTCTCCTTTGTTTTCACATTTTTATTATGGCTTATTTTTGTTTAATACTAGAGAGCGATTAACGCAGATTTTCCGCTGATGGCGGGAGGATAATAAGGGATGAAAGGTGAGGCAGAGCGGTATCTGTCTCACCTTTTTAGATATGAAAATCATTCATTAAAAATAATATAAACCTGTAAAAATTAAAATTTCAAAAATTATAAAGATAGTTATTCAATTTTTATCAAAACTAGCAAATAATACTTCATTTTTCCTTGTTATTTAAGGTATAATTAACTATGATTATAGTATTGTATCTTTATATCCTGTTGCAGACGTCGAATACTTTATAAACGGTATAAACAAAAACATAAATAACGAACTTTATACATTATTACATAATAAGACAAGCAATCATTCAAGCAGGTAAATAGGATATAGATGCAAAAAATAGACAAAGCTGCAACTTCAGTTATTTTGAGCTGCAGTAATTTATTAAAAGGGGAGAAAAGAATAGTGGTTTATGCGTTACAGTCTCTAGGAGGTTTAGTATTATTTTTTGCATTTATTTACATCATTGTCCATCTTGTTCAGAAGAAAATTTTCAAGCGGGAAAAAGTGTTAAATAAACGAGTGTTCTACAGTACTGTAATAAGTGGATTTGTTTTGAGTGCTTTTGGAATGGGCTTAGAACAATCAGACGAAAATACAGTGAAGGTAACAGAGTTAACAGAAGAAAATACAGAACTCAACAGTGAATTAGAAAGCATCCATGCTGATCATGAACAAGCACTTACGGAGCTGGAAGAGCAGCATACATCTGAGATTGCAGAACTGGAAAGCAAGCATGAGGATGCAATAGCTGATTTGACAGCAGAGGCAGAGGAAGCTTCTGACGACATAGAGGAGTATGAAGAGCTGGTAGCATCCTTGGAAGAGGAAAACGAGCAAATTGATTCGCTAAATGATGAAGTTGATGCATTATCTGAAGAAAATGAATCCTTAAAGGGCGATATTAGCAACCTGGAGTCACAGCTGGCAAGTGCAGAATCCAGTTCGGCTACTGCAAGCTCCAGCGACAGTTCTTCAAGCTCTGAATCCGAATCTGGCTCTAGCTCTAGCTCCAGCTCAGAATCTGATTCTAGTTCGGGTTCGAGTGAACCATCGTCCAGTTCCAATGTGTAGTACCAGAACTGTACGGAAGCAAGAGAAGCTGGTGCAGCACCAGTACGTGAAGGTGATCCTGGATATGGCCCTCATCTAGATCGGGATAGAGACGGGGTTGGATGTGAGTAAGCTATCCGCTGATACATCTCTTGAAGAATAATTTAATAATAGAAGAGAATGAAAACAGCTGTGGAGGGGCTCCACAGCTGTTTTCATTAAGCAGAAATAATTAATTTTCCAAAAATCGCTTCGTAATCTCTTTCGGTCTTGTGATTGCTCCGCCAACAACACTCGCATAAGCACCTAAATCCAGACAGCGCTTAAACATTTCTGGAGTGATGACATTCCCTTCCGCAATAACAGGAATTTGAACTGCCTCCAATACGTCCTTTAAAAATTGAAAATCATGATGATAGAGTTTTTCTCCGGCTGTTTCTTCTGTATACCCGTGAAGGGTGGTGGAAATACAGTCAAATCCTAAACGCTCAACGATTTTTGCGTCCTCTAATGTAGCGATGTCCGCCATGATTTCAACATTATTATTCTGACTGCGAATATAATCTACTAATTCGCTAAGTTCTATCTTATTTGGCCGTTTCCTGGCAGTTGCATCGAGAGCGATCATTTCACAGCCGCTTTCTAAAAGTTCATCTATTTCTTTATATGTGGCCGTAATAAAGACAGGGCTGCCTGGATAATCTCTCTTAACAATACCTACAATTGGCAGGCCCACTTCTTTTTTTATTTCCAAAATATCTTCCTTTGTGTTGGCGCGGATGCCGGCAGCCCCGCCTTCTTTTGCTGCTAACGCCATTTTAGACATAATAAAAGAACTGTGCAGCGGTTCATCAGGTAATGCCTGACAGGAAACGATTAAAGACTTTTCCACTTTTTCTAGCATGTTATCAATCCTCCTTAAAGAGTGGGAAGACTGCTCCATATAAAGCAGCATCGTTATAGAGTTGCGCTATTTTCAATTCGGTATTTAAAAAATGAGCTGGCAGGAAAATAGTTAGCTGATTTTTAATGAGATTCAGCAGATAGTCCCCTTGACTGGAGATTCCTCCGCCAATTAGTATTATCGCAGGGTCTTTCATTAGAATGATTTGGGCTAAACCTTTTGCTACTTCTGCGGTCCATTTGTAAATCACATCGTAGCATTTCATGTCACCGGAGCGCGCCAGTTCAAACGCTTTTTCAGCATGAAATGCATTTCCAAGTTCACTTTTTAGCACATTATTCAGTGCTGAAGTGGAGGCTCTTTGCTCGTAATTCAATTTGGTCTCGGGATCATATAAAAGGTAGCCAATGGAGTCGGCTTTTAAATTAGCTCCATCAATCAATCGATGATTATCGTAATGAGCGCCTCCGATGCCGGTACCGAGCGTTAAGCAATATACGTTGTCTGCGCCTTTGGCAGCGCCTTTCCAAACTTCGCCCAGCATGGCTGCGTTCACATCATTTTCAACATATACAGGTACATTCAATCTTTCCGTCAGTCTTTTTTTAAAAGCCGTTCCTGCGTAGTTGGGAATCGTTGGGCCGGCATAAACGATTTCACCTTTATTTCTATCAACGATTCCAGCTGTGCTGATGCCGACTCCTGAAATCGTGTATGCGTGCTTTTGTTCCGTAATAATGGCTTCTACTTGGTGATAGATGGCATCGTCTATATTTACTTTTGTCTCCACTTTGCTTTGGAATTGAAAGACGTGGTTCGTATCCATCACGCCATATTTTATGAACGTTCCACCAATATCTATCGATACATAATTCACCTTCCACCACCTAAACTTTCTTCGTATTATTTATGTGAGCCGTCAATAGACTTTTTGCTCCTTCCACATCCTTGTTAATTAGCATATCTACCATTTTTTCGTGTTCATCATTTATTTTTTGAAATTCTTGATGTGTTATATCGATACGTGATGCAGATTCAAAAAAGTAGCTGGTTATCATATTGGTCATCTGTATAAACAACACATTATTCGTGGCTTCTAACAGCTGTTTATGGAAGTTCATATCCGCTTCTATAAACGCTTCTCTTGTCACGGCTTCTCTATTATTTATAACTGACTCTTTCAGTTTGAGAAGATTATTGTTATTTTCAATTTTAATAATCTCTTCCATTGCGCTGGATTCAAATATGACACGCAGGCTTTGAATGTCTTTTAAGTCGCCGCCGTTCACCTGCCATAGAAAAAAGAAGCTATCAAGTAATTTGTCAATATTCGATTCATTTAAAATAGCACCTTGCCCTTGGCGGACTCTGGTTACACCTGTATTTTCCAGATAACTTAATGCTTCTCTGATCACAGAACGGCTCACCCCGAATATTTCCATAAATTTTCTTTCTGCGGGGAGCCTGTCGCCTGCTTTTAAATTATTATCGATAATGTATTGTTTTATTTCTTGAATAATTGTTTGTTTTAAAGATTTTCTTTCCGATGCATTAATTGGTTCCATCTTCTTTTAACCCTTCCATTTCATAAATATAGTCAAAGATAGGTTCAAAATGTACAGACATGATTTTATGACTGTATTCTAAATTTTTGTTTTTGAGACCTGCCAGTATTTCGCTATGCTCCTTGTAAGATGCTAACAAGTCTTTTTTGCTTTGCATTAAATCAATTTTTACAAGCGAGAAATACTCTTGAATCACCTCGGTGAAATTATAAAACGTTTCATTATCTGCTTCTTGGATAATATGCTGGTGGAACAGCTGATCATATTTTTTGGTGTCCCAATTATGGGTAATTGCTTGGTAGTACTCTTGATTCAAGCTTTCCAGGTAATCGAAATCTACATCTAAATTTTTTTCGATAATCAGCCTTAAAGCACCCAGCTCCAGAATTTTTCTGATTTCAACCAGCTCTCTAATCTTTACGCCATGAGCTTCATAATGATGTTTGAGAATGGATTTAATTGAACGGAAATCAGAGTCCCCTACAAAAACTCCGCCGCCGGGTTTGATTTTTAAGATACCAATAGATTCTAAAGATCTTAACGCCTCTCTTACTACCGTTCTGCTTACCTGCAGCTTGGCAATAAGTTCTTTTTCCGTAGGCAGTTTATCATTTTCTTTTAATTTATTTTCAAGAATATATGTTTTAATCCTATCCATTGCTATTTCTACTAATGATGTTTTTTGAATTGCCATCTACACCACTCCTAATAGAATAATCATAACACATAAGGAAGCAGCATAAGCAGAAGGCAAAAAAGAAGATAATAATAATTTTTTGCATCTAAAAGAATTATCATTCCTGCCAACGTGTTCTCAAGGTTCAAAGAAATAAAACGCATACAGGAATCGAAATTTACTAAAAATTATCTTGACAATTAAGGTGACACCTTCTATGATGAACATATCGAAAATTGGTCTGACCATATTATATATTTAAAGACTTATTTATTTCAACTACTTTGGAGGTTTTTTATTATGAAGGGTATTTTCTCAGCATTATTGGTTCCTTTTGATGAAGAAGGAAAGGTGAAGGAAAAAGGTTTACGAGAAATTGTAAGGCAGAATATAGATGTGCAAAAAGTCGATGGATTATATGTTAATGGAAGCTCTGGAGAAAATTTCATGTTGTCGCTGGAACAAAAGAAATTTATCTTTAAAACAGTGAAAGAAGAAGCAAAGTCAGATGTGAAATTAATTGCGCAGGTTGGTTCGATTAATTTAGATGAAGCGGTAGAGTTAGGACAATATGCTACAGAGTTAGGCTATGACAGTCTTTCTGCAGTGACACCGTTTTATTATCCATTTGGTTTTGAAGAAATCAAGACCTACTATGAAACCATCATTGAAAAAACGAATAATAATATGATTATTTATGCTATTCCAGCCTTAACCGGTGTGGCTATTTCAACGGCTCAATTTGAAGAACTGTTTGAGAATGAAAAAGTAATTGGTGTTAAATTTACAGATAGCAATTTATTCCTGTTAGAAAGACTGCGAAATAAGTTTCCTGATAAACTGATTTATTCCGGTTTTGATGAAATGTTGATTTACGGTGCTATTTCCGGGGTGGATGGAGCCATCGGCAGCACATACAATGTAAACGGTCAGCGGGCAAAACAGATATTTGAACTTTGCCAGCAGGATAAGGTTTCCGAAGCTTATGAAATTCAGCATGTTACCAATGATTTAATTGAAAAAGTGCTTGAACTGGGAATCTATCAGACATTGAAAGAAATTTTAAAAGTAAAAGGAATCGACGCAGGGACAACCAAGCAGCCAATGAAAGCTTTTGATGAATCAAAGCAGGAAGAAGTAGTTAAATTAGTAGAGCAATTCCAATTGTAATATATGCGTGCAAAAGTCATTTTTAATGGCTTTTGCGCTTAAATAAGAAAACGCTTTATCAGAAGGTGTGTAAAAAATCTTATAATTCGAGGAGTGAAATAAGATGGATAAAATAGGGCTGGGAACGGCTAACTGGTTGGTCATTATTGTATACTTGATTGCAATGCTGGGAGTGGGTCTTTATTTTACAAAGAAGGCTGGTAAAAATACAGACGAATTTTTTACTGCTGGCGGGAAAATCCCGGCGTGGGCAGCAGGATTTAGTATTTATGCTACGACATTAAGTGCGATCACGTATATGTCTACACCTGAGCAGGCATTTTTGACAGATTGGTCTTATGCAGCAGGGAATATTGCTATTTTTGCAATTATTCCAATCCTGATTTATTTTTATATCCCTTTTTTCAGAAAGCTGAACGTTACCAGTGCTTATGAATATTTAGAGGTACGGTTTGGGGCGTCATTAAGAGTTGTGGGAAGTTTATTATTTATTTTATTTCATATTGGACGTGTGGCAATTGTTGTGTATCTGCCTACGCTTGCCATTACATCGGTTTCAGATATAAACCCCATGTTGATTGCCTCTATCGTAGGTATCTTATGTATTATTTATACTTTCCTCGGTGGAATAGAGGGTGTCATCTGGAGCGATGTTATTCAGGGAATCATCCTGCTTGGAGGAGCTATCCTTGTCATTGGTGTTGGGATAAACTATATAAATGGCGGATTCTCAACAATTATTTCGGATGCTTTAGAGAATGATAAGTTAATCACTGCAGGGAACTTTCAGTTTGGAACTGCTGCAGCTGCGATACCTATCATCTTCTTAGGTTCGATTTTTAATAACTTGCATCAATATACAGCGAGTCAGGATGTTGTACAGCGTTACCAAACAACGAAATCTATGAAAGAAACGAATAAATCACTTTGGACAAATGGAGCGCTTGCACTTATTACGATTCCGATATTTTATGGGATGGGAACGATGTTGTATAGTTACTACTCTAATTCGGGAGGTTTACCGGAAGAGGTAAATACGTCGGCTATTGTTCCTTACTTTATTGTAACAACGCTTCCAGCTGGTGTAGCAGGGTTATTGATTGCAGCAATATTTGCAGCAGCTCAATCAACTATTTCTTCCAGTTTAAATAGTATCTCTGCCTGTGTGATTACTGATTTTAAACAGCGCTTTTTTGAAAAGAAGAAGGGAAATGATGTATTACTTGCAAGGTTGGTAGTTATTATTGCTGGCGTATTAGGAATGACTGCCGCGTTATACTTGGTTTCTACCAATAGAGCAGAAACATGGAATCTATTTTTAGATATAACTGGATTATTTGGAGTACCTATCGCAGCTGTATTCGCATTAGGCATTTTAACGAAACGGGCAAACACGCCGGGTGTTTTTATAGGTTTGGGAACTGCGGCTATTGTAGCTTATTTTGTCCAAGGAACGGATATGACTCCATTTGCTGTGAGTATGGTTTCCTTCTTAGTTTCCTTTGTTGTCGGTTATCTGGCGAGTTTTGTTTTTTCGGATAAAGGAAAGAATATTAAGGGGTTAACAATTTATACGAAAAGTGAAGGTTATGCAGATGAGGTAAGTAAGGCGGAATAATGTGAAAGACACTTCTGTTGCTGTGATGGGCAGAGGTGTTTTTTTGTGGGGGTAAATCATACTTTTAATCAAGAGAAGCTATAGGGAAGTTAAAATGTTTCAATTACTCTGTCAAGGCAGCAAAGATTATACTAATCATGATGAATCCTTCTTTACTGAATATATAAGGACGTATTAGAGATTGTGTTAAAACGGGGAGGGAATCTTCTATATTTTGACAAGGTAAGGTGGTTAAGCTAAATACTGTATTTCTTTATACTATAATAGGAAGGTGAATATGAATATGAGATGGCTAGAAGCGAGAGAATTATTTCCTAATCAGTTTATATTGGTTTCTATACTGGATTATCATGAAGAAGGAGATAAAAAAATTGTTGATGAAGTAGAACTGATTCAATCAGTTTCAGAGAAGAATGCTAATAAAGAATTCTTTCATGCTAAAGAAGGTACAATGCTGTAGCATACTTCTAATCGAGATTTTATTATTCATTTACGGAGAGATCCTATGGTGAAAGTGGGGAGGGGATATGAAATTATTCTATGACGGTCAACTTATGTTTTAGAAGAAATCGGTGTTATGTATGAAAATGGAGATGCTATTTATGAAGCATATGGGATTGGTAGTACAGTACCTTTTTATACAAAGGCTATGAATCATATTGTTATTGGTAATTTCACAATAAAAAATTTTGAAATAGATGTCGGTATGTTGCCGAACAACCATAATGCTTTACTGGGTTTGGACATATTAAAAAAGCATCGTTTTGTGATTGATTTAAAAAAATTAGAACTTACTCCTGGTATAAAATCAAGTAGTTGATAAATTGGTTATAAAAATTTAATGTTATATGAATCCACCTCTATTTTTAATCCTCTAAATCTACACCTCAGATACTGGATTAATAATTAATATTCCGACTGTATGAACAGCCGGAATGCTGATAAGTAAGCACATCTTTTAAGGTGTATAATGAGATATTATTAAAAAGAATTCTCTGACCACCTTAGAAAACCTAAAGGATATATTAAAAGTTAAAAAATGAACTTCCCGATATAGTGAAGAACTTATGAAAAAATATTACTATATCGGAGAGTTTTTAATAGGTTGAACCTTGATAAACATCTATAATATTCTAGCCAGTAACACATTGAAGCGTCTTAATTATAATTCTAATACGCAAAATCCAGATGATTGTGCTTTATAATATCGTGGATATAACCGATTTCACTCGTCGGCAGAGTGATGTTATAAACATTTTCCAATTGAATGAACGCCTTTTTAATACCGCCTATAAATTCTCGATGCTTATGCTCAAAATTATCTAATTCTGCATAAATCTCTATTGGCTGTTGTTTGACGAGTCTTTCTATCAAACAACTGATATGAATGTATAAACTGATTTTGGAAGAATTAGATAATTTAATTTGAAATATTTCCTGTAACAAGCTTAATGCTCTTTCAACATGATTAATGATTTTTTCAGGATTTAATATCGTGATATGATCAAGCACACTTTGCATTGAGAACTGCTTAAGAAGCTTATCGTTAAGTACGGTTATCTCGCTTTCTGTCAATACGGTTCCAAGAATCTCATACCATTTAAATTGATTTTCTCCGTTGATTATGTCTTCAATAGCTACAAAGGGTATTCCTTCTATTTCAGGATCCAATGTTCCTACAATACCCAAAATGTTGTACGAGTCAAATAAAGCGCTTTCTGATTCGTTATGTTCCAAGGTTGAATAATCAAACGCGATAACATCAATATTTTTTATGTTTTTAAATATCCTGTCCAATAACTCTTTAAATTTCATAGCCGTTCCGATACCAGTATCACAGGTAGTAATAATAACATTTTCTTTTTTGTTTGCAGGAGGTTCAATGATTTGATACTTTGGTATCTGTTTCTTCATTTTCGCTAATATTTGCTTGATTGGTTTGTTTTGAAGGATACTTTCTCCTGCTTCAATGACCATGGAGGTCGTCACATTATTGACTAAACCAATCGTTCCTTTAAAGCTATTTTCTAATCGATCAGATAATTGTGTAAGGGAACCCATGTCTACAAAAATAATAATATCATTATGGTTATCGATGGTTTTAAGGAATAATTTCATTTTCTCGATAACATCTGAAACAGAGACTTCTATAGGCATGTCAAACCCTTGAAAGAGATATTTTCCCAATAATCTATTGGCTACATTTGCAATGCTTGAAGCGGTATTCTCCCCGTGGCAGACAATGATTGATTTGATTCCTTTACTATCCGTCAGCTTCTCGAAACTTCTTAAAAACAAAATAATGATATTCAAATCTAGTAAATTAATTGTTAATCCTAATACATTTTCCATTTCTTCTTTAATCAGATTTGCCTGATTGAATTCTCTTGGATAAACATGTTTTAAGCCTTCTAAAAGCTTTCTAAAAACACCTTCTTCATCTGTTAACGCTGAAAATGATTCATTTCGGTAAATAATATACTTCGTTATTTTTGAAATAGTCTGCTGTGAATAGAAGGTATAATCATAAACTTTTAGAACATTGAACAATAATTTTTCGATAGTATTAACTTTCTGTTCAGAGCTTTCTAAAAGAGAAAAAGACTGCAGTTCGTCTAAATATTTTTTTACATCTTCTACTAGAGCCGAAAAAGGTATATCTTGATGATTTTTTACTTTAGTCTGTATATCTTTAAACAAATGATGGATTATGCTTTCTGTTTTTGTAATATGTTTGTCAGCTAATGTAGGTCCATCTTCGTAATCAATCACCATTTCATCTAAAAAGATATGTTTGAATTGATAGTTTAAATAATACTTATTGTCTGCATATAGTTTTATTAAATGCTCAGGCAAATGTCTGATGTTAATGGAAATATTGTCATCAGCCATGGAATTTTCCTGTAAAGCACTGGCACAGGAAAAAATAATAACGTTTTTAAGTTCACCTATATTGCCGGGAGGATCATATTTAAAGAGTGTGTAGATTACATTTTTAGAAATATCCAAGGTTTTGTTTATTCGTTTGCTTTCATCTTTATAAAATTTTTTAATCAATGTCTGTCTGTTTTTTAGAGACATTTGATTAAGAGATGGTAAATCGATAATCACTGGTATTCTTCTTGTAAAAGTAGGTAAAAAAGCTTCGCCAGGGTTCTCTGTGGTAGCAAGAATAACCCTGACATTTGTCTTCTTCTCTATATCATTGCTACCTAAGGGATTATAGACTCCCTTATCCATTAGCAGAAATAACTTTTCCTGACTCTCAAAAGATAATCGATGTGCTTCATCTAAAAATAATACCCCGTTATTCGCGGCTTCTACAATACCCATTTTGTGGTTATCCGCTCCGGTAAAAGCTCCCTTTACATGACCAAATAGTTTCGCAGTAATTAAATCAGGATTATCTGCATATTCAGCACAATTTAAAGTAATGAATTTCCCATTGTTTGAAATAATCTCTTCATTGGAAGCATAATCATAAATCAATTTTGCTAAGTAACTCTTTCCCACACCTGAATTTCCTGTAATCAGAATTGGCAGCCCGCTCGGAGGGTAACTGATTGCTGTCTTGCATTGTTCAATCATATTTTTTGTATCCATGGATTCACCAATAAACTCTTGGAAAGGATCTGAAATATTTTCATTGATAGAAAAATAGCTCTTTAAATCAGAAATACTTTTAAAGACAAATGTATCCACTCTTTTATGATAGAAGTTTTCCAATGTTTTTCTCTCATAGAATAGAACGGGACGCGAATTCACTTTTATTAATTCTTGCCGGTGAAATAAGTCATTTAACAGGCGACTTGCTACACTTCGATTCATTTGAAATGTATCGCTTAACAAAGTTGCCGTAGCCCCTTTTCCCAGCTGCTGCGCTTTCCTATTTATGGATTGTTGACTTAGAAATTGAATTAGTTGATCTATATCCATCTATCTCATCCTTTTAAAATAAATAGTTATTGCAGCGTATCCGTGGCGGAAGATACGCTGCAATGCCCTATTATGATTTGCTCTTCATCAGCTGATGGAAATTTTGGAATTTAGAAACTGCAGGATCAATTCCTTTTTCATTTGCTAATACAGCAGATAGAAGCTGTAGAGGAATAATATATTCAAAGACACTAAATATTGAATCTTCATCTCTGGAAATAATCAAATCTTTCGGAGAAGCATTTGTTTTTTCACTTCCTATCAAATAACAATGGTTTGTAACTTTACTCAGAAATTCTTCCAATGCTAGTAATCTTTCCCGATTCTCGTGTTGGGATGCCAGAAAAATAAAGTTACTATCTTCACTGACGCAATTATACACACCATGCATATACTCTTCCATCTCATACCCGATGACTGGAACCCTTACCGTTTCTAGAAGTTTTAATGCCCCTTCTAATACTGTGGCATAATGGGACCCGTACCCGATAACCATGATTTCGCGGGCGTTTGTCAATTCATCTTTGATTTGATAAACCCATTCTTCTGAAGCATGAACAATTTCATCCAGCTTTTCGAAAGTTTTTTTCATTCTTGCCAAATAATTATTGTACTTCTCGTCACTTAGTAACTGATTATACTCGCTAAATTCTAATGAGAATAACATTAAGGTGAGGATAGATGCTACATATCCTTTCGTTTTTGCTCCAGCCTTTTCCTGATCTCCTACTTCAATAGGTAAATAATAATCAGATATATCGGCCAGATTACTATCTTTATATTCTGAAATTCCAACTGTCGGGATATTCATTTTCTGTGCACGTTTTATCCCATTTATCGTAGACAGACTGCTGCCTCCCTGTGAAATACCTAAAACAAGATTGTTTTTGCTGTCCGATATTTTTTCTTGCATAAAATGGGTGGGATAAGTTGGTTGAACCTCCCAATTAGTTACTTCTTCTATTAGTGGCTTGGCAGCTACTGCCGCATGATAAGAAGTCCCTGAACCGATAATATATACATTTCTCACTTCTTTATTTACAGATGGAATCACAGGTCCTACAATCTTTTTTCTGTTTTCGAGTAAATGGAGCAGTACTTCCTTTTCTTCCAAAATATATTGATGCATTAAATTAACAGTCATTTTCAATTCCTCCTTTAGAAAATACCTAAAACTGAACTTACAATTCCTATTACAATAATTCCTAACATAATATAGTTCACTTTGACGCTTTTCTTTAATAGATAAAGTATAAATAAGGTTAGACCAAGCGGTATCATTTTTGGCATAATCTCATCCAGTGTATCTTGCAGGTTCACTTCACTGCCTTGCATACTGAAAGAGAGAGGAGTGGATAGGTCAATCAATGTTCCTGTCATTGCTCCTATCACTATCAAACCTAATACCGATGCACTTAAAGATATTTTTTCAAATTGCCCTTTTTCCTGAATCTTGTCTAACAAATCTGTTCCTTTATTAAACCCTACGAAAGTTCCATAGTATCTGGCTAAAAAATGTGGAACATTATATAGCAGTAAGAATAGGATAGGTCCTAACATATTTCCGTCGCTTGCCAGAGAGATGCCTATACCAGCAGCAATGACTCTAAATGTGCCCCAAAAAAATGAATCACCTATTCCTGCAAGTGGCCCCATTAATGCAACTTTAATATTATTTATTGTAGTTTTATCAAAATTCTCTTTGTCTTTCGCGTTTTTTTGTTCCATGGCTCCGGATATACCCATAATAAAACTGGATACAGCTGGTGTCGTATTAAAAAATGCCAAATGTCGCTGATACGCTTCTGCTCGTTCTTTGCTATTAGGATACAATTTAATTAATAGCGGAATTAATGAATAAAGGTAGCCTAAGGCCTGCATCCTTTCATAGGTAAAGGAACCCTGAAGTGTGAAAGAACGCCAGAACACTTTTTTTAAATCTTTTTTAGTAATCTCGCCCGGTTTATTTTGTTCTTCCATTATAAAGAAACCTCCTCTTCATCAGATTTATCTAACTGATAAAGTATTACTGCAATGATTGCTCCAATAATGGCGACTCCAGTGATATCTACGCCAAAGTAAATAGCAATGACAAATCCCAAAAAGAAATATGGAGAAAGCTTCATACTGAACGTCATTTGAAGTAACAAAGCAAAACCTAATGCCGGAAACATCGAAGCTGCTACCTCTAATCCATTCGTAATAAAAGCAGGAATGTTATTAACAAAAGCCTCAACTGTTTCTGAACCCAGCATAATTCCTAAAAAATTTGGTACAAATCCATTTAAAAAGAATAAAGAAATTCCCAGCCAATGCATAAGAGTTATCTTTCTTGAATCACCTTGCTTGGCGTAACGGTCGGCACGGTGAATGAAAAAAGTATTTACCGTACGAACCAGAATTCCTAAAGACTGTGCTAAAATAGCAATTGGTACAGCTAGGGCTAAGGCAACTTCTGGGCCACTGTCTGTCATAATGGCAAATGCAGTTCCTAATACTCCTCCGGTAGTGACATCTGGGGGAGTGGCTGAACCAATGCCGACAATTCCCATCCAAACTAATTCCAGTGTAGCACCTACGATAATCCCTGTTTGCAGGTCTCCAAGAATCAGCCCTACCACTGGACCAAGTACTAATGGTCGTTCGATCATGGTTTGTCCAAAAATTCTGCCATCCAGGATTCCAACTGCTCCAACAAGTCCTATCAATATCGCTTCCAGCAGCATTTTCTTCCTCCTTCCAAAGCGTTTTTAAACAAGGTTTTTAAATAATTTTTTTGTATCGTTAGGAACTTGGCGAACCTCTACTTCGATTTTTTCTTCAATGGTCTTTAAATTTTTAATGTCCTCGTCATCTACTGCCACCGCTCGGGAAATTAATTTCTTTCCTTCTGCCATTCGAATTCCGCCAACATTAATACTTTTAATATTATCCGAGGCATCTACAAGGCTTTTTGCGTCTTTAGTAGAATCAATGATGACTAACGCTTTCATTTTTGGGTTGTCCAATTTTGGTAAATCTTTGACAGCGTCTTCAACTGATTTAATATAAAGCTTGGCACTTGGTGGCTTAGCCATTTTTAAAGCCATCTGTTTCGTTTTATCCAGAGCAGCATTATCGTTCGCCACCAAGATGATATTGATGTCATAGTGCTTTGACCAGGCAAAAGCTACCTGCCCATGTAATAACCGATCATCGATTCTTACCAGTTTAATCATCAGAATTCCATCCTTTCCTGTTCCTGCCTTTCGACAACTTCATTAACATAGACAATCCCTTCTTTTCCTTGATAGATGCTTTTGTGAACAAGTTGTTTGAGACTAATATCTTCGTTGTTACTAATTAATTCAATAGCCACTGGGAGATTGGTTCCGGTTAGAACATGAATATTTTCTTTCGTCATCCATTCGGCCATTAAATTAGTAATACTTCCGCCTAAAATATCTGTGAGCACTACATATTCCGTATCAGATTCTTGCTGGGCAACTATGTTTTGCAATTGTTCTTTGATAGATTCTGTGCTCGTATTTGGATTCATTTTGATAGAGTGCATATTTTCTTGCTGTCCCAGTATCATTTCTATGGAATATACAAATGCGTCTGATAAATAGCCGTGTGTTGCGAATATAAAACACCTCATTCGTTCACCTCCTTTACTTTTATCTAGCAAAAAACATGCCAAAATAGTGTGTATTAAAGGTTTTAGTGTTGGTTATGTTCGTTGGAAGTTGTAGAATCAATATTTGAGAAGCTGAAGAATTTTTATATATGGCGAAGCACAGGCAGATGAAGCAAGATTTGTGCAACACTGGAGAGTGTAGATGTTTTTTGTACATCTTAATGTATTTCCCCTTCAAAGAGGAAAAACAATGTGTTTAGTTGTAAGCGTTTTAGAATTACTATAAGGATAGTTTCACAAAACATTATTTTAATAAAACACTTTAGGAGGAATTATAGATGAAAAAAATATTATTAGCATGTTCAGCAGGTATGTCAACAAGTCTATTAGTTAAAAAAATGGAGGAAGCAGCAGAAGCTAAAGGCATTGAAGTAACTATTTGGGCTGTTGCGCAAGATAAAGCACCAAGTGAAATGGAAAAGGCAGATGTTCTTTTGATTGGCCCGCAAATGAGATTCATGAAGAAGAAGTATACTCCTGTAGCAGAAGAAGTTGGAATTCCATTAGATGTTATTGATCCAATGACATATGGACGTGTAGATGGGGAAGCTGTTTTAAATCAAGCATTAGAATTGATTGAAAAATAACCGTCAAAGGAGGACTAATAAATGAATAAGTTTATGGAGTTTTTGGAAAATATTCTGTTGCCGATTGCGGATAAATTAAACAACAATAGATATTTAACAGCTTTACGTGATGGGTTCATGGTTGCGTTACCATTTATTATTTTCGGTTCCATTTTCGTTGTTTTGGCAAATCTGCCATTCTTAGACAGGTTAATTGGAGAAGAAGCGTTTGCAACTTACCAAAATGCATTAGCGCCAGCATCAGAATCAACGTTAAGCCTTATGGGATTATTTGTTATCGTAGGTATTGGTTATAAGTTAACGCAGCGATACGGTTTGGAAGCTATTTATGGTGGTACAGTTGCCATCGCATCTTTCTTAATATTAACACCTCAAGTTCTTGAAGGAGTGGCTGGTGCTATCCCGGCTGTAAGCTTAGGTGCGGAAGGCATGTTTTTAGGAATTGTTACCGCATTCGTTTCCGCTGAGTTATATAGATTTTTCACTCAAAAAAATTGGACAATTAAAATGCCGGCTGGAGTACCAGATCAGGTTTCTAAATCATTTAGTGCATTGATTCCGGTTGCTTTGACATTATCCATCTTTTTAGTTCTCAGAATTGTATTCAGCTTTACTCCGTTTGATACGATACAGAATTTTATTTATACGCTTATTCAAGAGCCACTGACTGCTCTGGGCAGCGGTTTACCAGCAACAATTATTGCTGTTCTTTTAATTCAAGTATTTTGGTTCTTTGGATTGCACGGTCAGATTATTATAAACTCTGTATTTGACCCAATCTGGTACGCTTTAAATAATGAAAATCTACAAGCATTCCAAGCTGGTCAAGAAATACCAAACGTTGTAACCAAACAGTTTATTGATACCTTCTTAGTTGGTATGGGCGGAACTGGTATGACGTTAGCAGTTATCATTTTAATCTTAATAATAGGTCGAAGCAGGCAGATGAAAGAACTTGGCAAACTAGGTGCACCAGCAAGTATATTTAATGTAAATGAACCAATCATCTTTGGGCTGCCAATTGTTATGAATCCGTTATCTCTCATTCCTTGGATTCTTGCACCAGTTGTTGTAACGATTATAACGTACTTTGCGATGTCAACGGGTATCGTACCAAAACCAGCAGGAATTATTGTGCCATGGACTACGCCGCCGCTTCTCAGTGGATTCTTGGCGACAGGAAATGCGTGGCAGGGGGCAGTATTGCAAGCATTTAACTTAATAGTCGTAATGATAATCTGGTGGCCTTTCCTTAAGATTATTGATAAAAGCTATTATGAAAATGAGAAGAAAAGCAGCAAATAAAAATAAAGCACCATTGTCTATTTATTAAAAAATGGATTAAAGCAATCTTTTTGGAGCATAAAGAGAATCACAAGCAGAAGTGATTATCGCTATAAGAATATAATTGCGACTGAACATCCAGCTGATTGTCAATTGAGCAATCTTCTTTATCATAGTGAAAGAGGGTGAAATTTACTAAATGCTGGATATGTACGTCGCTATATATAAAATGAATATAAATTATTAATCTAACAAGAAAATGGTCCTAGCGGTAAAAACGGGATCAATCCTATTTATAAAATATAGGATGTCAGCTATTGAAAAGAGGGGAAAGTGCATGAAAAATATTACAGAAATTGCATTTCAAATTATTTTATATGCAGGAAATGGTCGCTCTAGTGCAATGGAAGCCATTCAAGAAGCGAAAGAAGGAAACTTTGAAGAAGCAGAAAGTAAATTAATTGAAGCGGGTGAGGAACTAAATAAAGCACATGAATTTCAAACAAACCTGCTTCAAGGAGAAGCTAATGGAAAAAGTACTGAAATCAATATTATTTTAATCCATTCACAAGATCATTTAATGAATGCTATGACTGTTCGTGATTTAGCAACAGAGATCATTGAATTATATCATCATAATAATTAGGAGGTATATCATGACTGTACAATACAAGTTCCCGGAAGGATTTTGGTGGGGAAGTGCAGCATCAGCAACACAGACGGAAGGTGCTGCAAATAAAGATGGAAAAGGAAAAAACATCTGGGATTATTGGTATGAAACAGAACCCAATCGTTTTTATGAAGGGGTAGGACCAGAGACCACCTCAGACTTTTACCACCATTATAAAGAAGATATCCAATTAATGAAGGAAATTGGGCATAATACATTTCGTCTGTCTATTTCTTGGTCTCGTCTAATCCCAGGTGGACGTGGGGAAGTAAACCACGAAGCTGTGAAATTTTATAATAATGTCATTGATGAATTAATTGCTAATGGTATTGAACCTTTTGTGAATTTATACCACTTTGATATGCCATATGAGTTACAAGAAGAAGGAGGGTGGGAAAGCAGATCAGTTGTTGATGCATATACAATGTATGCCCGTGAAGCATTCCGGTTGTTCGGTGATCGTGTTTCTAAATGGTTTACATTCAATGAACCTATTGTACCAGTAGAAGGCGGTTATCTTTATGATTTCCATTATCCTAATATAGTAGATGGAAGGCGTGCAGTACAGGTTGCTTATCATACGATGATTGCTCATGCTCAAGCAGTTGAGGCTTTCCGTGCTTCAGGAATGAGAGATGGAAAAATAGGTATCATTTTAAATCTGACTCCATCTTACCCGCGAAGTCAACATCCTGCTGACATAAAAGCATCACGTATTGCAGACTTATTTTTTAACCGTAGTTTTTTAGATCCGGCTGTGTTGGGAGAATATCCTGAGGAATTAATTGAAATATTAAAGGAGTATGGTCAATTACCCATCACTGAAAATGGTGATAAGGAACTTGTCAAAGCTAACACTGTTGATATTCTAGGTGTTAACTATTATCAACCACGCCGTGTGAAAGCGAAAGAGCATTTACCAAATCCATATAGTCCTTTTATGCCAGACTGGTTCTTCGATAACTATGAAATGCCGGGTAGAAAAATGAACCCATACCGTGGATGGGAAATCTACGAAAAAGGAATTTATGATATTATGATTAACTTAAAGGAGAACTATGGAAACATTGAATCCTTTGTCTCTGAAAATGGAATGGGAGTTCAAGATGAAGCACGATTCTTGGAAAATGGAGAAATTCAGGATGATTATCGTATTGAATTTATTCAGGGACACTTAAAATGGCTGCATAAATCAATTCAAGAGGGATGTAATGCTAAGGGATATCATTTATGGACCTTTATGGATAACTGGTCGTGGATGAATGGTTATAAAAACCGTTATGGTTTCTTCTCCGTTGATTTAGAAACTAAAAAACGTACACCGAAGAAAAGTGCACATTGGATTAAAGAGGTTTCCGAAAATAATGGTTTCTAGTAAGAGAACTCTATTAAAAAACGACGCAGCGGTCCGCTTTCTTTAGATTGTTTGTAAGTGTCCACTTTGAAATGTTTTCTGTGGATTTAAATACGGAATCAGGAACGCTTTTTCTCAGATAATTGTTTGGCATTTATAATTGAGATTGTGAAAACTTTAAAGTTTGCTATGTTCTAAAAAAAAATATAGGTAAAGGTTCTGGTTCTATGTTTGAGTCAGGACCTTTATTGTTAAAATAATTTATATAGAAGAAATAAATATATTTACACACCCGAAAGTAAGGTGAAGTAAAAAGATGTTAGAAAATAGGATGAAAATGATATTACGAGAATTAATGGCAGCAGAAGCTCCTGTAGCAGGGAGGTATCTTGCTGCCGTAAATCATGTCACAGTCAGAACAACAAGGGAAGATATGAAAGCCCTCTCTAGCTTGTTAAAAGAGCATGGTGGAACGATTGAATCGTTAAAAGGGAAGGGTTATCAGCTGAAGGTTATCGATGAACAATACTTTCGTAACTTTTTAAAAGAAATATCAAGTCATGATCAAACCGTCGGCGAGTATGTTCCGCGGACACCTGAGGAACGAATAAAATATATTATCATTCGTCTCTTACTTAATCAAGATTATATTAAGTTAGACGATCTAGCAGAAGAAATGTATATTAGCAGGTCTACCATTCAAAATGATTTAAAGCATGTGAGAGTAATACTGTCTGCATATGAAATTGACTTAGATGTACGTCCGAATTATGGTTTGAAGGTGAAAGGGGATGAAATGAAGATTCGTTTTTGTATGTCTGAATATATATTTGACCGAAAGGAAGAAATGGGTGAACAATTGGGAGATTTACATTTAACAAGCTTTGATCAAAAGTTGTTAAATGTATTTTTGCAAATAATTATGAATCAAATTAATTTTCATCAAATCACTCTTTCAGACATTGCATTGAATAATTTGCTAGTGCATATTGTTATTGCCTATAAACGAACTAAAAGTGGACATTATGTAAAACTATATAATATGGACGTACAGGATATTTTGAAACAGAAGGAATATAAAGTAGCTCAGGAGATTGTTAAGGAAATAGAGGAAAAGTTAGAGATTACATTTCCTCAAGCTGAGGTAGCTTATATTACACTTCATTTGCTCGGGACAAAAATGCTTTCTCAAGCAAATAACGCGGTAGAAGAAGTGATTGATGAGAATATTCTCTGTTATGTTTCTAGAGCGCTGGATAAAATAGATCAAGAATTTAATTTGGGAATAAAAGACGATAAAGAATTGATTTTTGGGTTAAGCCTTCATTTAAAACCAGCAGTAAATCGATATAAGTACGGTATGAATATCCGCAATCCGATGTTGGAAGAGATAAAAAAGAATTATCCGCTGGCATTTGAAGCAGCTATTTCAGCTGGGCTGACAATTAGCGAAGAAATGGGAGCAGAAATAGATGAGAATGAAGTCGGCTATATTGCACTTCATATAGGGGCGGCGATAGAAAGAAGAAAGCTGATGTCAGGACCAAAGCGTTGTTTAATTGTTTGTGCTTCGGGCTTTGGTACAGCTCAATTAATTTATTATAAATTGAAAAATCAATTTGGTAAAGAACTGGATGTTGTTGGCACGACGGAGTATTATAAATTACGTAATTATAATTTAAATAATATTGATTTTATTGTTAGTTCTATTCCGATTTCTGGTGAAATTTCGGTGCCGGTAATTCAGGTAAATGCTATTCTAGGGGAAAATGATTTAATTAAAATTGGACAATTTGTAGAGGAGAAAAGCCAATCTATAAATACCTATTTTAATGAAAATTTAATGTTTCTTCGAAAAGAGTATCAAACAATGGATGAAGTTTTAAGCTTTCTTAACAATGAATTGATTAAGAAGGGCCTCGTAGACGATACATTTATAGAAGCAGTTTATGAAAGAGAAGAGGTTGCCCCTACCTCATACGGCAATTTAGTAGCTATACCACATCCAATAACTCCGAAAACGGAGAAAACTTTTTTAACTATATGTACGTTAGAAAAACCGATTAAATGGAAAGATAAACCAGTACAATTTATTTGCCTTTTATGTGTCAAAAAATATTCTCAGGAAGACCTGCAGGGAATGTATGAAATGCTTGGAGAGATAATTGATAATAGTACGTTGGTTAAGAGATTGATAAAAGCCAGAAATTATAAAGAGTTTGTTGAAAATTTGAAGTAATGGGATGTTTTAATGTATCTCATTATAAACTAACATTGATAAGATTAAAGAAAAAAGATTGTAGAGAGGAAATATAAGAAGAATGCTTTTGTATAGGTAAGTAATAATCAGTCAAACAACCCGTCTGTATACACAGGCAGGTTGTTTGGTATCTAAGTTGTCAGAACATTATTACTTCCGGACTACAGGAATCCACATTTCACCAAATACCTTACCGTCGCGCTGTCCCATCTCAACAGAGGTATTTGGTCCGCCGACATACGCAACATCCTGTGCTGCCGGCAGAGCCTCGCCAAAAGCCATACCAGTAAGTGTCTCATGCAGGACTTCAGCTGTTTCCGCTTCTCCTTTGACAACAACATATTCCCCTTGAGGAAATTGAATCACCCTTGTCGCATCAGGTAAAGTCTCTTTTGTCAGCACACCGACATAATGCATCATCTTGTTATTCACTGCTTCATTCACAATAAAAACAGACTCATTTTCAGCAACGGTTTTTAACTTATCAAGCGTTCCATCCTCATTTACTGTATTCCAGAAATCCGCTTTTTCCTGATTGATGCCCATATAATCTGTATAATCACTCTTTAGATCTGTACCAAAGCCTAACACAACAAAGCTGTCTTTTTCTTCTAACGTATAATTAGCCATATTCAAAACCATCCTTTTTTTAAAATTGTATCAAATGCGTTGTATTTTCATTTGATAAGTTTATACTAACCTTAAATCATGTCAAAAAATGATACTGTTTAGGGGGATATCATGAAAAAAGTGGAGCGGATCAATACCATCATGCGCTATATCAACAATCGTTCACGTTTTACTATATCAGAAATCATGCATGAATTTACTATTTCTCGTTCGACTGCTATTCGAGATATCAAAGAAATTGAAGCGATGGGAATGCCGCTTGTTGCTGAAGTTGGAAGGGACGGAGGTTATTTTGTTATGAATAACTCTGTCTTGCCAACCGTTCGTTTTACGGATAATGAGATAAAAGCGCTTTTTCTTGCGTTTATGGCTACCAGAAATCAGCAGCTTCCCTATTTGAAAAGCCGCCAGTCCCTGGCTGAAAAACTACTTGGCCTTATCTCTGAAAATCAACAGGATGATCTGGTGCTTTTAAATCAAATTCTCCTATTTGAAGGGACCAATCCAAATAATCCTGATCTGCTTGATTTGTCTGATTTGCCTCACCCGATGTTGGAGCAGCTTATCCATCACATCCTTATGGATAGCTATTTGTGGATTACTGTACAGGAAGGGGAGGAGTGTAAATCCTATCCGATTTATCTTCTGCATCTTTACCGGGAGAAAAGCTACTGGTTGATGGAAGGCTTCCATTTGGAAGAGCAAAAGACACAGATTATTCCTGTGGATCAGCTTACGGATATTCGCACCTATCCTGTTAAGCATAGGATGAGCAGGAAAAAGATTTTGGAAAAGCAGCGCACCCAGAAAGAAGAGAGTAATCTCGTGCTTGAACTGGGACCAAAGGCGATTGCTCAATTTAAAAAGTATCATCCGCTGACTGTTTCTATTTCTTATACTAATCCTTACCAGACTCGGGCGCGTTTAAACACGTTTGTTGATGTGAGAAAAGAGGAGGAAATTAGTGAGATAGTGAATTGGCTGCTTTTTCTTGGGGAGGATGTAGAGATTAGGGGAATTCCGAGAGAGGTTTTGGAGGGAGTGTGGAGCAGGATGAGAAATTGGTAATTATGACCTGGTTAGATGATGAAGATATATCAAACTGCTTGTTCTCACTTCTCATCTGGTGAAGTCGTGCGTATGCATAGCTTGCATCATCACAAGCTATGCTATGTATTATTATTTCCTATCTTTTAACATCGCTTCTGCTTTGGAATAAATATCCTCTTTAGACCTTGGTCTGGTGTTGATTCGTCTTCCGACAGCCCAATAAAAAATAAGCTTTGACTCTTCGTCTATTTCAAAAATAATTCGCATGTCGCCAGTGCCGTTTCTTGGTAATTGTGAATGAAATGTCATCGTACGGAATCCTTTATCATGAAGAATTCCGTACTTGCAATTTCTTGAATTACTATAAGGATCTTTATTTAAAATGCTAAGTTCATGCTCAAATAATGCAAAAAAATTGGAGAACTCTGCGTCAGACATATGCTTTGTTGCATCATCCAAAATATCAAAAAAATGAGGGTGGAATTTAGATTCATAATTTTTTTTGCTCATTTAATCACTCGTTCCTTTTCTCCATTCTCTATATTCTTTTGCTGACATTCCTGCAGGCATTTCCATAAACTCATTTTTGGGTGTTTCGAAATATGTTTCACTGAGCTGATTTACTATGCCTGCTTCATCTAGTAATTGCTCTAATTGTTCTACATAATCTCTTAACGCTTCAAATTCTTCCATTCCCATCATAGTTATAGCCATTTCATCTTTTATAATAAGAGCTAACAATTGATTGTCATTAATCATCTCCTGCAACCTTTTTTGAGAAATTTCTCTTAATTGGCTAGCTGGAATTGTATTTTTACGAGTGAAAGGTCTATCTAAAATTTTTCCCACAATTGACCTCCCCTTTCCATTATTTCTTATCATTTCTTACCTCCATTGTACAAAAAAATGTGCAAAATAACAAACAAAAAAATGTTCGTATTTTTATGTATTATATTCAAATATGTGAAAAAGATACCTTTGAATTGAGAATTATTTCAGCTTACCTAATTATTTATGTGTATATGAACTGATGTGCCATAATAAGGTTGTTGCAGCCATAGCAATAAAAACAAGCATTATCTACGGCATCTCCAATAAAGAGTCCAATCCCCATCCAATTATAAAAATCTGTTTACCAAAAAAAAGAAATGGGAATGACTATTTAAAAGAAAGAAGGACTTCAGGAAAGTCTGTACGTTATATTTCTTTTTTAATAAGGAATTTTATAGGAAGAGTGAAAATTTATTTGAAAATGTTGTCATAAATCTTGTGGAATCACATTGTTTCAGCTTTTTATCCAATAGAGGAGGTTTCTATAATGAAAAAAGAACTGACGCAAGAACAGTTCAGCTATTCAGGCAGAAACGTTTTATCTGGTTTTTTATTTGGGCTTGGGATGGTTGCTTTTATTGACGAAGCTATTTTTCACCAATTGCTTCACTGGCATCATTTTTATGATCGTTCGACTACAGAAATTGGTCTTATTTCCGATGGACTCTTTCACGCATTTAGCTGGTTTGCGACTGTTGGAGCGCTTTTTATGCTGGTTGATTTAAGGCGGCGGGGAGCTTGGTGGAAAAAGCGGTGGTTAGGCGGTATGACACTGGGAGCAGGGTTATTTAACTTATACGATGGAATTATTCAGCATAAACTGATGCAACTGCACCAGATTCGTTATGGCGTTGATCTGCTTCCCTATGATTTAATATGGAATATTCTTGCTGGAATAATGGTAATCGCCGGGGGAATCGTCGTTTACCAAACGCAAAAACAGCTAAAGCTGCACAAGGGTGAGCTGAGATGATGGAGCATCAGCATGAAAATATGGCGCATACTACTCACTCGATGGATTCTATCACACAAATTCTATTAAGCGCCCCTTTTATCATTGGCCTATTGCTTTACATTACTGCAGTTATTTTTTCAAAAAGACAGAACAAGGCATGGCCTATATACCGCACAGTTTTATGGACTGCAGGAAGTGTGTTGTGTTTTATCACCGTTGTAAATCCGTTAGCTTCTATCGCGCATCAGAATTTTACCATGCATATGTTTGGCCACTTGCTTTTAGGCATGCTCGGTCCGTTATTCATGGTACTGGCTGCACCAATGACACTGCTTCTGCGAACACTGCCGACACGTTATGCTAAAAAAGTAACTGCTGTGCTAAGAAGTCCGATTTTCCATTTCCTTTCCAATCCCGTTGTTCCTGCAGTATTAAATATAGGCGGGCTTTGGCTGCTTTATACGACGGGTTTGTACAGCATGATGGAAACAATCATGTGGGTTCATGTGCTTGTCCACCTGCATGTTTTTCTAGCTGGATACTTTTTTGCGGCTACACTGTTATATATCGACCCAATCCCATATCGATACAGTTATATCTATCGTTCTTTGGTATTGATACTTGCTTTAGCAGGACATAAGATTCTTTCCAAAGTCATTTATGCTTATCCTCCAGAAGGGGTACCCAGAGCGGAGGCTGAAGCTGGGGGCATGTTGATGTATTATGGTGGGGACGCTGTTGATATCGTAATTATTATTATTTTGTGCTATCAATGGTATCAGTCAAAAAGAACAAGAGAAGTTCGTTATCCTGTGACGGGGTAAGGGAGAATGTTTTTCTGTCGATACTGGCTGCTACAGGTGTAATGAATGGAAATGGCAGGGTCTATGTATTATTTTCCTATATATTGAATGTGACCGAAAAGTTATCTGGTTTATTCAATATATAGGTTTTTTTTGTTTAGAGGATTTTAAAATCAAAATTGGTTATTAATGGAAATTTTGACAAACTAATGTGTTAGATAAAGAGCTTTACATCAACATGATAAACATAATTATTTATCATAAAATTATTTATTGGTACACTACGAAGAAGAAAAATTTTATTAGTATGTAATGCAGGAATGTCTACAAGTGTTTTTGTGGAAGCAATGAAAAAAAGCATAAGTAAATACATAATGCCCCCCTCGAAAAGCTGGTATGGAAATTGTCATATAAAATTATCTATTCTATACTGATTAATAAAAATTGTTATCACTTAAGGAGAATGAATAAAATGAATAGCCGCCTGCAACAAATTATCCAGCAGTTACTGACAACGGATGAATTACAAACTAGCGCTGAGCTTGCTGCTGTTCTTCAAGTTAGTTCGAAGACGATTCAGACTGACATGAAGGAATTAAGTAAATCATTAAATAATGATACGGCATCAATTGAATCACATCGTGGAAAAGGGTATCGGATAAATATTACCGATGAAGATAAATTTAAGCATTTTCTAAAACAAACAACTGAAAAAGATAACCAGGTTATCCCGACGGAACCTGAAGACCGCATCCAGTTTTTAATGGAAAAACTGTTATTGCAATCCGCCTATATTAAAATGGATGACCTTGCTGAAGAGATGTTTATTAGCCGCTCGACATTGCAAAGTGATTTAAATAGTATTCGTCAAGTATTGGAAAATTATCATTTGTCTTTAGACCAAAAACCGGGTTATGGAATTAAAGTATATGGGGATGAAATGAAAATACGTTTTTGTATTTCTGAGTATATTTTCAATCAAAAGACAAATTTGGTTGATCAGGCCTCCGATTGGATAGAGATATTACCAAAAGACGAAATGGAGTGGATCCGAGATAGTATCCTATCTAAATTGAGGAAATACAGAACGGTTATCACTGATGTCAGTTTACATAATTTAATCACACATATCGCCATAGCTTGTAAGCGGATTCGCGAAAAAGAAGTCGTTGAGATGTATCAAGAAGAATTGGGTAAAATCACTAATAAAAAAGAATATACAATTGCAAAAGAGATTGTGTTAGAGATAGAACAAAAACTAAATGTATCTTTTTCCGTGAATGAAACAGCTTATTTAGCTATTCATTTACAAGGAACGAAGAAGACACATTCCGATTCGGAAATAGAAGAAATAAAAACGATACTGGATGAGGATATCCAACAGCTAACCAAAATTATTCTAGAACGAATAGATAATGCTTATTCATTCAATCTTTCTCAAGATGAAGAATTATTATTGGGATTAAGTTTACATTTAAAACCAGCAATAAATCGGTATAAGTATCAAATGAATTTAAGAAATCCATTACTGGAGGAAATTAAAAATAAATATCCTTTTTCTTACGAAGCGGCTTTAACTATCGGCACAGATGTGATTAAACAAAATATGAATATAACTATTGATGAAAATGAAATAGGATATATCGCACTCCATCTTGAGGCAGCATTAGAGAGACAGGAAAAGAGCGAAAAGAATAAAAAACGCTGTTTAATTGTCTGTGCTTCTGGTTTAGGAACAGCGCAATTACTTTTATTAAAATTGAAAGATAGATTTCATGATGATTTAAATATCTTAGGTACAACAGAGTATTATAATTTGAAAAATCAAACGCTGCATAATATAGATTTTATTATCAGTACTATTCCTATTCCTGAAAAATTATCTGTTCCAGTTATTCAAGTAAGCACATTGCTAGGGCAACAGGATGTAAGGAAAATAGAAAAATTAGTACACAATGATTTTGAGATGATAGAAAGATATATGAGGGAAGCCTTTACGTACTTAAAAATGGATTTTTCCTCCAAAGAAGAAGTTATTACGTTTTTAGGAAATAAGCTGTTGGAAGCTGAAATGGTAAATACAAATTTTATCCATTCTGTTTTAGAACGTGAGGAATATTCTCCTACCAGCTTTGGTAACTTGGTAGCCATTCCGCATCCGATGAACCCGCAAACGGATGAAACCTTTTGGTCTGTTGTTACCTTAAAAGATTCTATTCAGTGGGGAGGAAAGCCTGTTCAATTTATCTGTCTGCTCAATATCAGTACACACAATAAGATGGATGACTTAAAGCCAATGTATGATGTATTAGTGAAGTTATTGGATAATCGGTTGATAGTGCAAAAATTATTGCAGTGCGAAACATATGCTGAAATGAAAAAAGTACTGACGAAGGTATAAAAGGAGAGAATCTGCAGAACGATTATGCAGATCCTCTCCTTTTGTTTGATAGATTTTAACTTATTTCCGTTGCCAACCGAAAAACGTCCTCTACAGATGAAAACGTTTTTATTTTAAGATGAAGACATAGAAAGTTGATAGTAAATAAAGTATTAAAACTTGAATAAAGGTTAGTTGCAAGGTTGTTGTATGTAACTTTTTAAGCACAGCAATGAAAGCGATTTAATCAAGATAATAGGAAGGAGCGGATTACAGATGTCTAAACTACCTGATGGATTCCTATGGGGTGGAGCGGTTGCCGCACATCAATTGGAAGGTGCTTGGAAAGAAGGAGGAAAAGGAATAAGCGTTGCTGACGTTATGACGAAAGGTGCTCATGGTGTTCCTCGTGAAATTACTGATGGAGTAATTGAGGGTGAAAATTATCCCAATCATGAAGCAATCGATTTTTATCATCGATATAAAGAAGATATTCAATTATTTGCCGAAATGGGTTTTAAGTGCTTTCGAACTTCTATAGCCTGGTCACGAATTTTTCCGGATGGGGATGAGACAGAGCCAAACGAAGAAGGATTAAAGTTTTACGATAATTTATTTGATGAGTGTTTGAAGTATGGAATTGAACCAGTTATTACACTGTCTCACTTTGAAATGCCTTATCACTTAGTTACGGAATATGGCGGGTTTAGAAACCGTAAACTCATTGATTTTTTCGAGAAATTTGCTCGAGTATGCTTTGAACGATATAAGGATAAAGTGACCTATTGGATGACGTTTAATGAAATCAATAATCAGGCAAATTTCCATGATGATTTTGCCCCATTCACTAATTCTGGTATCAAATATGAAGAAGGAGAAAATCGTGAAAAAATCATGTATCAAGCTGCTCATTACGAGCTTGTAGCGAGTGCAAGAGCAGTAACGATTGGTCAGGAAATTAATCCGGATTTCCAGATTGGATGTATGATTGCGATGTGCCCAATTTATCCGTCAACTTCTCATCCTAAGGATATTTTAAAGGCGCAAAAAGCAATGCAAAAACGCTATTACTTTACAGATATTCATGTTCACGGGGAATACCCAGGACATATGACGAGGTATTTTGAACGAAAGAAATTTAATTTAGATATAACTGAAGAAGATTTAGAGGTCTTAAGGAAAGGTACAGTTGATTATATTGGTTTAAGTTATTATATGTCATTTGCGATTAGCCATAATGAGTCAGATGAAACATATGATTACAACGAATCTAAGGATCTTGTAAGAAATGAATATATTGAAACATCTGATTGGGGTTGGGCTATTGATCCAGAAGGACTGCGTTATGCGTTGAATTGGTTCACTGATATGTATCATTTGCCTTTATTCATTGTAGAAAATGGGCTGGGAGCTGTGGATGAGTTCGACGATGATGGCAGAATCCGAGATGATTATCGCATTAACTATCTCCGTACTCACATAGAGCAGATGATAAAAGCAGTAGATGAAGATGGTGTTGACCTGATGGGTTACACACCATGGGGATGCATTGATTTAGTATCTGCAAGTACAGGAGAAATGAAAAAAAGATATGGCTTTATTTATGTTGATAAAGATAATGACGATAACGGGACGCTAGAACGTCACCGGAAAGATTCTTTTTACTGGTTTAAAGAAGTCATCGCCTCAAATGGTGAGAATTTGCAGTAATAGATTAGTTTAAGTGAAAAAGTAAAATTCATGGAGGAATGAAGTATGAAGAACGTATTAATTATTTGTGCAGGTGGCATGTCATCTTCTTTATTAGCAAGAAAATCAACAGAATTTTTAAAGGAAAAAGGGGAAGAAATTCAAGTAGATGCTACTTCTACCAATGAAGGACAAAAAATGATTGATGAAGGAAGATACGATTTATTTTTAGTAAGTCCACAAACGAAGATGTACTATAAACAGCTTAAGGGTGCTGGTGACCGTGCTGGGAAACCTGTTGTAAATATCCCTCCGCAGGCATATGTACCAATTCCTATGGGAATCGAGAAGTTAGCGAATTTAATTTTAGAAGAGCTTCCAGAATAATAGGCTGTATATGTATAAAAAATTGATATTTATGTTTTAAGGGTTTGTTTTAAAAGAATAGCTCATCAGGAATAGCAGGATTAATTCATTAGACGGGGCAGGTTGTTTTCTATAAAGTGTTCCAATCAAGGTATATCCTCACTTGCATTAATAGCAAATGAGATTCATGAGTGAGAATAACATTTATTTTCCAGTCCTGTCTGATGAAAAATTAATTTATACCTGCTTCAACCAGAGGTAGAAGAAAGGAAGAATTGGATGGAACAAGATCAAATTCAAAACGTTGCTTTTAATATTATTTTGCATAGTGGCTCTTCCAGAACATTGATTCATAATGCCTTTGAATTAATGAGAAATAATGAATTTGAAAGTGCAGCAAGCAGACTGGAAGAAGCCAATGATGATTTGTTATCAGCACATCAAACGCAATCATCTTTATTACAGCAGTATTCTTCAGGGGAGGATGTCAATGTAGATATTATTATGGTTCATGCCCAAGACCATTTAATGACCACAATGACGCTGCGAGAGGTTGCTTTAGAAATGCTGTCGTTATATGAAAGAATTGCAAAAATAGATAAATGAGGGATTTGTATATGAAAACCAATGGAATGGAACTAGTAGAAAAAAATCGGAAAGAAACAAGTATTAAATCCATGTATTTTAATAGATATTTACTTGTCAGATATATAACTGCATTTTTTCTTTTCACAAATATATACTGGCTAATTTCATTGTTGATAAGTGATTCTTCACTTTATTTTATCCCATTAATTTTAATTATAACAATTGTTATCAGTATGGTAGAACAGATGAAAATATACAGTTCTCATACTAATCAAGCTAAATATACAAAATATAGTTTTGCTATTTTATTAAGCACAAATCTGCTATTGATTGTGCCAACATTATTCTCTGTGACATTCAATCAATTGTACCCCTTTTTAGTGGTACAGGAGGAGTCTAAAATACTTGTATTAGTCGTTTTAGGTATGGGGATATTGTTAAGTGCATTTGTGCTCTATCGTTTATATAACATTAAGTATAACAAGGATCAACATTTTAAGCGTATCAAAGAATATGAAGAAGCTATTAATTTATAATAGAAAGAGGGATTTCCATGGCAGAGTCAGAAGGAAAAGTATTTGCTTTTTTGGAAAAATATCTAATGGGCCCGATGGGTAAAGTGGCTTCCTGGCGTTTTGTTCGTGCTATAATGGCAGCAGGTATGGCTGCTATTCCGTTCGTCATTGTAGGTTCGATGTTTCTAGTTTTTAATATACTTCCTGAAACATTCCCATTTTTGCAAAGTTTTTTTGACAATACATTCTTTAGATTTGAAGCTTTGTATATGTTGGCGAATAAGACAACAATTGGTTTGTTAGCATTATATTTTGGTTTTACTATCGGGTATGAGTATACAAAAATATTTGCGGAAGAAGAAGAGTTGAATTTAAGTCCTTTAAATGGTGGTTTATTATCTATTTTCGCTTTATTTATGACAATTCCTCAGTTAGTCTGGGAAAATGGTGAAATGGCTCTTGTAAATATTATTAACGAGGATACCACGATCATAGGTGGATGGGAAATAATAGATGAAGGTCTTGCTCGTTTAGATGCTACAGGGGTCTTTTCAGCGATAATTATGGCAATTATAGCTGTGCAATTATACAGACTATGTGTAAAAAAGAATTGGATCATAAAAATGCCCGAACAAGTTCCGGAAGGTGTAAGCAGATCATTCACAGCTTTAATACCAGCATTTGTCACAGCTTTTGTTGTTCTTATCCTTAACGGTATTTTGGTTCTAATGGGGACAGATATATTTAAATTAATACAAATTCCATTTGGTTTTGTGACAAATTTAACCGGCAGCTGGATAGGTATGATGGTAATTACTTTCATCCTTCATACATTATGGATTGTAGGTATACATGGTTCAACGATTATAGGAGGACTCTTGACACCGATTTGGCTGAATAATATGCAAGCGAATATTGGTGGAGCAAACATTCCATATGCAGGTGAATTCCAAACAGCATTTATTCTTTTAGGAGGTGCTGGAGCGACTTTAGGTTTATGTGTATTTATGGCATTTCTAGCTAAATCGAAACAATTAAGCGTATTGGGCAAAACATCTCTTGTTCCGGGATTATTCAATATTAATGAACCAATTTTATTTGGATTACCGGTTATATATAACCCATTTATGGCTATTCCATTCTTTTTAGCACCAATGGTTGCTGCGTCTATCGGTTATTGGGCACTTAGCATAGGAATTGTTAATCCGATTGTTGCCTTGATGCCGTGGCCTACACCTCCAGGGGTAGGTGCATTCATTAGTACAGGGGACTTTATGGCTCTTGTTGTTGCACTAATCGGCTTAGTAGTTGCGTCTGTAATCTGGTATCCGTTCTTCAAAATGTATGATAAAAAATTAGTTGCACAAGAAAAAGGGGAAGATTCATTAATTTGATTTAGAATAACTAACTGATTTAATCAAAAAATGAACCAAGTTACAGAAAATAATTGATAGAAGATAAAAGTATGAGGCTCCTTTCATTAAGGGGCTTTTTTATTTTATATTCCTGTGTTGACTTCTATCCTATTATAATAAAATGGTTTATTCATTCTACATCCTACATAAAACGAGATTTAGTAAATTAAATTATTCGAAACTCAAAGTCAGCGTTATCAATGCGGTTAACTATCCAAACCTATAAATAAATCAAAATTTAAAGATAATTAAGAAGAAGCATGTCAGAAATCCTTGATAGAGCGAGCAAAAGGATTTAATATAAATATAACTTATTATAATCGTACACGTAAGCTGGTTGAAGAGAAGCAATTATCCCAGTGAACGGAGATGGATTATTCAGGAGGCTGAAAAAATGAAATGTAGTCCCAAATTAAGGTTATTTTCATTGAATTCCCATTATACCTTAGCAAAAGAGATCGCTGATATTTTAAATGTTCCTCTTGGGAAAAGCTCTGTAAAACACTTTAGTGATGGTGAAATCCAAATCAATATTGAAGAAAGTGTCAGAGGATGTGAAGTATATCTGATTCAATCTACTTCTGAACCGGCAAATGAGCATATCATGGAACTATTGATTATGATTGATGCGATGAAAAGAGCTTCAGCTGAATCCATCAATGTGATCATTCCGTATTACGGTTATGCACGACAGGATCGGAAGGCGCGGGCCAGAGAGCCGATTACTGCCAAATTGATTGCTGATTTAATCGAAACAGCTGGGGCCTCCAGAATAATCACATTAGATCTGCACGCGCGGCAAATACAAGGTTTTTTCGATCTGCCGGTAGACCAGCTTATGGGAGTGCCTGTATTAGCGGAGTATTTTAAAAAGAAATTACCGACGGAAGAGGTTATTGTTGTTGCGCCGGATAATGGGGGCGTAGGTCGTGCCAGAAAGATGGCAACGATATTAGACGCGCCTATTGCGCTCATAGATAAACGGCGTCCCAAACCAAATGTGTCGCAGGTAATGAATGTCATTGGTGATGTTGCAGGGAAAAATGTCATCCTTATCGATGATTTGATTGATACTGCCGGAACGCTTATATCGGCTGCTGATGCGCTGGTTGGTAGAGGAGCGGAAGAAATATATGCTTGCTGTACACATCCTGTTTTATCGGGGACGGCAGTGGAGCGGATTGAATCCTCTATCATCAAGGAGCTGGTGATTACCAATTCGATTTATCTGCCAGAGGAAAAACAAATCAATAAAATCACATCCTTGACCATTGCGCCGTTGTTAGCTGACGCCGTGCTGAGAGTTCATAACAATGCTTCTGTCAGTGTCCTGTTCGAATGATTTTTAGTATTTAGAAATACCTGTATTAAATATAAATGGATTCTGTTTAGATACAACACTTCAAATGTGAGAGCAAGCAACTGACGTTTGGGGTGTTTTTATATAGAGGGAGGTTCGAACCATGTTACCCAAATCTACACAAGAAAAATTGAATAATGAAATCAATCAAACGTGTGAAGAGCTAAAAATCCCCGGCATGGCACTAACTATTTATCAACACGGTGACAGCATTTATGAAAACTATTATGGATACAGAAACATGAAAGAAGGGCTTCCGGTTACAAAGGATACAATATTCGGCCTGGCGTCCATCACCAAATCCCTGACATGTCTGATGGTTATGAAATTGGAGGAAGAAGGCAGGTTGCATAGCAGTGATAAAGTAACCGAATGGCTTCCCAATTTGAAATTGCCAAGAGAGGATTACTTGAAACAGCTGGAGATTAGGCATCTTATGTCCCACACCAGCGGTTTACCGGGATTGCCCTCTATTCATCACGCCCGTATGAAAAGCATTAGGAAGGATCCGGATGGCGATTTTTTATTTGGAAAATGGCAGGAGGAGGAGAGTTCTGCTATTCAAACGGCGGATGAATTGATTGAACAAATAAGCAGGATGGACTTTGCATTGTCAGGTCCTCCAGGAACGGTGTTCAATTACTCTAATGAAGGATATGGGATGCTGCAAAAAATTATTGAATTGGCGAGCGGAATGACGTTTATCGATTATGTGGAGAGAAAATTATTTTCCCTGCTGCGGCTAAAGAACTCCTTTTTTCTGACTGAATCCATTATTAACAAAGAAAATGTAACGGAATTATATGCCTATCAAGAAAAGCATTCAGGTATTTTTCATTCGCCAGTCTGGTGGGATGTAGGAGCTATTTACACGAACGGGTCCTGGAAGGCTTCGGCTGACGATGTAATGAAGTATGCAGAGCTGCTTCGGTTAAATGGCAGGATACAGGGACAAAGTCTTATTTCAGAAGATAAACTTGAAAAAATGACTTCCTCCGCTTTTTCGTTACCCAATGGCGGTGATTACGGCTTCGGGATAGAAATAAATTCGATTGGGGAATACACCCGGTTTGGACATGGCGGCAGTATAAAGGGAGTTTCCTCCAATTTTCAAATCATTAAGGAAAAAGGAATATCTGCTTCCATTTTAATCAATATGGCCGATGTCCCGGCTGAAAAGATATTGGTTTCTGCACTACATATTCTTTTAGGGATATCAGCGGAGAATCCTTTCAAGAAAGATGATGTGTTATCTGGAAAAACATTGAACTTAAACCTGTTTTCCGGCAGGTATCAATCAGGAGAAGGGAATAAAGCTTCCATATCGATACAGGATGATTTGCTTTATTTGAATCGGAATGAACAAATAACATGCTTTTACCCGATATCTGAAAATGATTTTATCGCGGAAACCGGAGAGCGGATTTATTTTGCAAAGAATGGAGATTGTGTGCATTCGGTTCTTGTTGGAAAGAGGGTATTGGAGAAAATGGAATGAGAATAGAGGAAAAAAATCCCTTGGTTTTCATGAATGGACAGGAAACCAAGGGATTTTTTTCAGCTTATAGAAGATTGCTTCATATTAGAAATATCATTAAACACGCCGACATACTGTATTATTTCACCAACATTATTTTTAACTGGACTGATGGTAAGCAGCTCTTTATACACTTCTCCATTTTTTCGCTGATTTTGGATTTCTCCTTGCCAGAAGCCTTTGTTATTAATGGATTCCCACATGTCTTTATAAAATGCTTTATCATGCTTCCCAGAACTAATCACCTTAGGAGTTTTGCCAACGACTTCTTCTTGGTGGTAGCCAGTAATTCTTGTGAAAGCAGGATTGACATGCTGAATGACTTTATTTTTATTCGTTATCATCATGCCCTCTGCAACGCCTTCAATGATTTTTCCTTCGATACTTACCCGGTCTTGATAATACATAAATATAACGATGATAAAGCTGACGATAGCAAACTCAGACATTAACATAAATGCAATCGCATGATGTCCAGTGAGGTTAGCTACACCTGTTAATAGTAATGGTGGAAAAAATCCGCCTAATCCGCCCATCGCAGAAACGATTCCATTGACGATACCAGCTTGTTTTGAAAAATATAAGGGAACTAATTTAAAGACCGTCCCATTTCCAATCCCTACGGTTACCGCAACGGCCAATGCACCAACGGTATACCACTCGATACCTGGTGAAAAGGATAATAAGATGCCTGAGAAAGCTACCCCAATGAATACAAACATTAAGATGATAAATGCATTGAATTTATCAGCCAATAAACCTCCAATTGGTCTTAATGCAGTAGCAATTACAATAAAGATAGCAGTTCGAATGCCGGCATCTACCGGTTCTAAACTGAAGTTATCTACTAAAAAGCTTGGCAGGAACATGGTAAAAGCAACAAAAGCACCAAATGTGATGAAATAAAATAGGCTCAGGAAGCCTAATGTTGTATTTTTATACACACCTTTGATTTGTTCCGCCATCGATTTCTTCACTTTTTCTTCTGAACGATCACCAAGGATAAAAACAAGTGCGGCAAATACAAGCAAGATAATCAGGAAGCTTCGGATGGTACCTTGCCATCCAATTGCCCCAGCGAGTACAGGTGCGCCAAAGGATGTAATTGCTGTACCAACGTTACCAATCCCATATACGCCATTGATAAAACCGTGTTTTTCCTTTGGGTAATATTTTGGAAGGGATGTCACTCCGATGGAGAAAACCGCTCCGCCTATCCCCAATAGTAAGCCGCCAATGACTAAATCTGTGAAAGAGTCGGCAATGCTCAAGAAGAAAACAGGGAATAGTAAAATCAAAAAGCTAATGAGAAAAATAATTCGTGCCCCAAAGCGATCGGCATAAAAACCAATTGGAATACGCAGTAAAGACCCTAAAATAACAGGGATGGCCGTAATAATAGATGCTTGACCGGATGTTAATGAAATATCCATTGTAATGTATGGCATGAGCGATGAAATCAGTACCCACACCATAAATCCGATAAATAGATTTGAAGTCTGTAAGATTAATTGTAATCCGGGTTTTTTCATTTTTATTCTCCTTCCATGATGAGGTAATTCTTTCATTTGTTTTTTTTCGATGCTTCTATTTCCATTCATTTGATTACGTTGAAAATTTTAATCTTTCTTTCACGAATACGTAGTGAAATAAATCACATGATTTGTGTCATTTTTTTGAAGACAGAAAGAAGATTTTTTTGCTGGAACTTCTTTTTGGCATTAATAGCAGTCTTTTTCAAACGCTCAACAACAAGCAATATGCTATCCGTTTGAATCCATTTTAATTTCTGTCCTACGTGTGATGTTTTTCACAACGAACAGAAATAAGAAATGATTTAATAGGTCATAGATTGATTAGCAATTCCATTAGGAGGGATTTAGATGGCGAAGAAACCATCTCCGCTTTGGCAAAGGTTGAATTACTTAAAGCCGAAAGAGAAATATGCCAATAACCATAGTCAACTGCAAGAAGGAAACCGTGATTGGGAAAATGTTTATAGAAGAAGATGGCAGCATGACACCGTTATTCGTTCTACTCATGGGGTTAACTGCACGGGATCATGCAGCTGGAATATCTATGTAAAAGACGGCATCGTGACATGGGAAGGGCAAGCGCTGGATTATCCGACAACCGGCCCGGATATGCCAGAATTTGAACCTCGCGGCTGCCCTAGAGGAGCCAGTTTTTCGTGGTACATTTATAGTCCTTTACGTGTGAAATATCCTTATGTAAGAAAAAAATTACTCACGCTATGGAGAGAAGCATTGCAAACCCATGAAAATCCATTAGAAGCTTGGAAAAGCATTGTAGAAGATAAGGAAAAGGCAGCATCCTATAAACAAGCAAGAGGAAAAGGCGGCCTCGCTCGTGCAGATTGGGGAGAGGTAAACAAACTGGTTGCAGCCTCCTGCCTGTATACGGCCATCAAATATGGACCGGATCGAAATGTTGGATTTTCTCCGATTCCTGCCATGTCCATGATCAGTTATGCATCAGGCAGCCGCTTCATGCACCTTCTCGGCGGTCAAATGCTGAGTTTCTATGATTGGTATGCAGACTTACCGCCGGCATCCCCGCAGATTTGGGGAGACCAGACAGATGTGCCGGAAAGCTCTGACTGGTTTAATTCAAGCTATATTATTACCTGGGGTTCGAATGTTCCATTAACTCGTACACCTGATGCACACTTTTTAGTGGAAGCAAGGTATAAAGGCACCAAGGTCATCTCGGTAAGTCCGGATTATGCAGAATCCACCAAATTCTCGGATGACTGGCTGTCGGTAAAACAAGGTACGGATGGCGCAGTTGCAATGGCGATGGGGCATGTTATTTTAAATGAATTTTATGATAAAAATAAAACGCCTTATTTTGAAGACTACGCGAAGCAATATACGGATTTTCCATTTTCCGTACGTTTGAAAAAGGAAAATGGAAGGTTTACAGCAGATCGCTTTTTACATGCAAAAGACCTTGGAATAGAATCAGAGAACAATGAATGGAAACCAGCGATGTACAACGACCTTACCGGGGATTTTTCCATCCCGCATGGCACGATGGGTTCTCGTTGGGACGAAAAAGGAAACTGGAATTTAAAACTATTTGATGAAAGAACAAATGAAAAAATTGAACCGGTTTTAAGTTTTCTTGGCAGGGAGGATGAAGTCGTTTCTGTAGATATGCCGTACTTTGATGCAGAGACAAAAAAAGTACTTCCTCGTACCGTACCTGTAAAGCAAATCGAGATAGAAGGCGAGACAGAATATATCGCAACGGTGTATGATTTAATGCTTGCCAACTACGGAATCGACCGCGGACTGGGCGGGGAAGCTGCAGCATCCTATGATGAGATTGCGCCGTTTTCGCCTGCATGGCAAGAACAGATTACCGGAGTGGACCGCAATTTAGTGATTAAAATTGCTCGTGAATTTGCTCAAAATGCCATTGATACAAATGGACGTTCCATGATTATCATGGGAGCAGGAATCAACCATTGGTACCATTCCGATACGATTTACAGAGCTGTTGTCAACCTTGTTCTGATGGTTGGAGCACAAGGAGTCAATGGCGGCGGCTGGGCACACTATGTCGGCCAGGAAAAATTACGTCCTGTAGAAGGCTGGACAACGGTCCAATCAGCAAAAGACTGGGGCGGACCAGCAAGGTTGCAAAATGGTACTTCTTTCTTCTATTTTGCAACGGACCAATGGCGTTATGAAGAAACATCGATTAACGAGCTGGCAAGTCCAACGGTTGATAAGGCAAGATATGATCATCCGGCAGATTACAATGTATTGGCAGCGCGTCTAGGCTGGCTGCCGTCATACCCAACCTTTAATAAAAATGGGATTGATTTATACAACGAAGCATACGCAGCAGGAAATGAAACAGCGGAACAAATTGGAAATTATGTCGCTAAGCAATTAAAGGATAAAAACTTGGAATTTGCGATTGAAGACCCGGATAATCCCGTGAACTTTCCGAGAAACTTATTTGTCTGGAGAGCGAACTTGATTTCCAGCTCTGGAAAAGGCCATGAATATTTCTTGAAGCATTTACTAGGTGCTTCGCATGGTGTACTCAATACGGATGAAGACAGTCTTCGCCCTGAGGAAATAAAATGGCGGAAAGAAGCTCCTGAAGGTAAAGTAGATCTTCTTATCAATCTGGATTTCCGTATGGCAGGAACCGCTTTGTATTCCGATGTTATTTTACCGGCATCTACCTGGTATGAAAAATATGATTTATCCAGTACGGATATGCACCCATTTGTGCATCCGTTCAATGCGGCTATTTCTTCTCCATGGGAAGCAAAATCAGACTGGGATATTTTTAAATCATTGGCAAAAGGTGTTTCCTATTTAGCGGAAGAAATCGATATGGATACGATGAAGGAAGTGGTTGCTACCCCGTTAAATCATGATACAAAAGCTGAAATGGCTCAGCCTTATGGAGAAATAAAGGATTGGTCCAAAGGGGAATGCGAGCCGATTCCCGGAAAGACGATGCCGCAAATCCATGTGGTCGAACGGGATTATAAAAACCTTTATCATAAAATGACATCGCTCGGACCGAATATTGTTAATAAGCCTTATGGAGAAAAAGGAATTAACTGGTCCATGAAAGAGGAATATAATCTGGCGAAAAATACCTTTGGAACAATTGATAATGGATCCATTGCTGATGGTCATCCAGATATTACCGACGCGAAGGATGCTTGTGAAGCCATTTTAATGCTTTCTTCTACCACCAATGGAAAGGTCGCTGTAAAAGCATGGGAAGCATTAGAAGAGAAAACTAATCTCGAATTAAAGGATTTGGCGGAAGAGCGGGAAGAAGAATTATTTACGTTTGAACAAATTAATGCACAGCCGAAGACGGTTATTACTTCTCCTGCATTCAGCGGCTCGGAAAAGGGTGGAAGAAGATATTCTCCTTTTACGACGAATATTGAACGAATGATTCCATTTAGAACCATTACCGGTCGTCAATCTTACTTTGTTGATCACGAAACAATGAAAGAATTTGGAGAGTCCTTTGCGATATTTAAGCCAATTTTGAATCAAAAACCTTTCAGCTCAAAACGGCCGGAAGTGGAAGGAAAGGAAATTACGTTAAATTATTTAACGCCGCATAACAAATGGTCTATTCATAGTATGTACTTTGATGCTCAGCCGATGCTGACGCTGTTCCGTGGAGGACCGACAATCTGGCTGAACAACGAGGATGCGGCAGAGGTTGATGTGGAGGATAATGATTGGATCGAATGCTTCAACCGTAATGGTGTGGTCGTTGGAAGAGCAGTTGTTTCTCACCGGATTCCGAGAACCATGGCATTTATGCACCATGCGCAGGATCGTCATATCCATACGCCGGGGACAAACTTAACGAAGAATCGCGGCGGTACGCACAATAGTCCAACGCGAATCCATGTAAAACCAACGCATATGATTGGCGGATATGGTCAATTAAGCTACGGATTCAATTATTATGGTCCAACAGGAAACCAGCGTGACTTAAATGTAGTTATACGAAAAATGAAGGAGGTGGATTGGCTTGAGGATTAAAGCGCAAGTCGGGATGGTCATGAATTTGGATAAATGTATTGGATGCCATACGTGCAGTGTGACATGTAAAAATACATGGACGAATCGCCCAGGTGCTGAATATATGTACTTCAATAATGTAGAGACCAAACCAGGTATTGGTTATCCAAAACAATGGGAAGACCAGGAGAAATATAAAGGCGGCTGGGAGCTGCATAAGGGTGAATTACGTTTGAAATCAGGCTCCAAAACAAACCGTTTGATGAACCTGTTTTATAACCCTCACCAACCAGAACTGGATGATTATTACGAACCTTGGAACTATGATTATGAAACGTTGACCAACAGTCCGGAAAAAAATCATCAACCGGTTGCTCGGGCGAAATCAGCAATCACTGGAGAATTTATGGATTTGGAATGGGGACCAAACTGGGAGGATGACCTGGCTGGAGGTCATATTACCGGGCTGCGCGACCCAAATGTTGTGCAGATGGAAGAGTCTATTAAAACGGAATTTGAAGAAGTATTTATGATGTATCTTCCACGTATTTGTGAACATTGCATTAATGCACCATGTGTATCTTCTTGTCCATCAGGTGCGATGTACAAACGGGATGAAGATGGCATCGTGCTTGTCGATCAAAATGCATGCCGCGCTTGGAGACACTGTACGACTTCCTGTCCGTATAAAAAAGTGTATTTTAACTGGCAAACCAATAAAGCGGAAAAATGTACGATGTGTTATCCAAGAATCGAAAATGGGCAGCCGACGATTTGTTCAGAGACTTGTGTTGGCCGGATCCGTTATATCGGAATCATGCTGTATGATGTGGACCGTGTCTTAGAGGCAGCATCTGTGGAAGACGAAAAGGATCTATACCATGCCCAACTGGATATTTTTCTGGACCCTAATGATCCTGAAGTGATTGAACAAGCGAAAAAAGATGGTATTCCAATGGATTGGATTGAAGCAGCACAGAAATCACCGCTGTACAAAATGATTATTGATTGGAAAATTGCTTTACCACTGCATCCAGAATATAGAACCATGCCAATGGTTTGGTATGTACCGCCACTTAGCCCGGTCATGAATATGATTGAAGGAAAAGGAAGTACCGCAGATACAGCAGACATTTTCCCGGCGATCGATGACATGCGTATTCCCATCGAATACCTTGCTAATTTATTGACTGCCGGAGATACCGGTCATATTCGTAAGGTGCTTAAGAAAATGGCAGTAATGCGCAGCTATATGCGGGCGGAGCAAACTGGAAAGGACTTTGACAGCGATTTGATTACAGAGCTTGGATTAACAGAAAAAGCAATCAAGGAAATGTATCGTTTATTAGCGATTGCGAAATATGATGATCGATTTGTTATCCCTAGAAGCCATAGAGAAGAAGTTGCCGACCTTTACGAAGAACAGGGCGCATGCAGTTTGGACTTCGCAGGCGGACCAGGAAACTGTGGCGTATTGCAATAAGAATATAGGATTGGTAAACAAGACTTTGCCAATCCTGGTTTCAAATAAGGAGTGAAGACGATGAATCCATCAATCTATCAGCTGATTTCTTTTCTTTTAACCTATCCAAATCAACAAATGAAAGAAATTTTGCCGGAAATAAGAGAGGAAATAGAAGAGCTATCAACAGATGGTGTCAAAGAAAATCTGCAGCAGTTTATTCATGAGGTTGACCGTTTGTCGCTGGATGACTGGGTGGCGCATTATATTAACCATTTTGACTTCGGCAGGTTAACCAATCTTTATGTAACGTATTTGAAATTAGGGGAACAGCGGGAAAGAGGACTGGAATTATTAAAACTAAAAAAATATTATGAGGCACATGGGTTTGAGGTAACAGATAAGGAATTACCAGATTACTTGCCGCTCCTATTAGAATTCTGTGCCCATGTCCCGGTAGAAACAAGCAATGAGATACTAGATATGCATGGAAAAGCAATTGCTGAAATCCAAAAGAAATTACAGAAGGAAAATAGTTTTTATCATATATTATTTGAGGCTCTTTTCATACAGATGGAGAGTCATGGGCTACATGTCGTAACAGAAGACGCCATTTAGGAGGGAAACAGATGGACCTATTATTATGGGGCGTATTTCCTTATATTGTACTAACGATTTTTATTTTAGGACATATTTATCGCTATCAAAAGGATCAATTCGGCTGGACAACCAAATCAAGTGAATTTTTGGAGAAAAAACGGCTCCGAATTGGTTCACTTTTATTTCACTGGGGGCTCCTATTCGTGTTTGGCGGGCATGTCCTTGGCTTGATTATCCCGGTAGGCTTCTATAATGCCTTAGGGATTACAGCGCATCAATATCATATGATTGCCATCGGTTTCGGGGTGCCTGCTGGTATCGCAGCATTTGCAGGAATTCTTCTATTAACCTATCGAAGAATCAGTGTAAAGCGCATTAAAGCGACCACTTCACCCGGTGATTGGGCAGCTTTGATTTTTGTTCTTTTAGCACTTCTGTCCGGCTTGATAGCAACTTCATTCAATGTAGATGCTCAGGGTTTTGATTATCGAACAACCATTGCGCCATGGTTAAGAGGATTATTTATTTTTAACCTGCAGCCAGAGCTGATGCAATCCGTCCCAATTTGGTTTAAGATACACATCTACTGTACATTCGCATTATATGTTATCTGGCCATTTACCAGATTGGTGCACGCCTTTAGTTTCCCACTACGCTATTTACGCAGAAGCTATGTTATTTACAAAAAACGTGTCCCAAGGAATACAACCAAAGAGAGCTTTTAAACATGCTCTCTTTTTGACTATCATTTATTAGTTGGAAGATATTTTATCATTGGGAATGTGGTTATTTATGTAGTCAGGTTAGTATGACCGCTATGGAAAAACACTACGCTTTCCCGTAGGAGTCTTCGTGTTTTTCCTCCGCTAGTTAGTGTTATTATCATCTATACTAATTTTTAATCCATTTCATTAATCTGCTAACTTTTAAAGGATACTAATCTTATTAAAAAGTGCAATATATACAATCTGCGTTTATTAAATAAAACACAGTTTACAAAAAAGCCTGTTCAATAAAAAAAATAAGGTGGTGAGTGTTTATGATGACAAATGTGGAATTTCCTTTATCTGTTTATCAAGAATTAAAGGAAGACATTATTAATGGAAAGCTAGATGAAGTGAAAGAATCGGTCAAAGTATTAGAAAGTCGGCTGGGAGGTAAAGAATTCTCCGTAACAGAGGAATTCTATGTTCGAAGTGCTTTAGGAAAGTATTATCGTAAAGTGAAAAATTACGACAAATCTGGAGAGTACAGCCGCAGTGCTATTCGCCTTTCCAAAAATATCGAGAAAGATTATTTAGAAGAGGTTATTGATACGTACCTGGATTATGCTCATTTAGAAATAGAATATGGCCAGGAGTCCAATGGAAGAATAGAGCTTGCAAAATTATTGGCTCTTCTGGATACAAATCATTATCAAGATGCGTACACATATGGCGTGATTTACAGCAGTTTAGCCAAAGTATCCATACATGAAGAAAATATAGAAAGCGGTATGAAACAGTATGAGAAAGCATTGCATTATTACAGTGAGGCGCTGCCTGAAACACACCCCGTTCTAATTTCTGCTAAATATACATTATCTGATGTATTGGTGCAGATTGAAAGTTATGCGGACGCCCTAAAGCTGCATCAGCAAATCTGGAATGCTCATAAGAAGGAAAAAGATCAGCTTTCCGAAGCGAGAGAACTATTAAAAATCGGTGAAATAAACTTCTATATCAATTTAAAAGAAGCAAGAAAAGTGATAACGAAAGCAATCAAAACGCTTGCATCGTTACCAGAGGAAGTTCCTTTAGACATAGCTAAAGCTGTGTTGATGCTAGCTGAAATTGATGAAAATATGGGGAATTTCCCTAGAGCAATCAATTATTATAAACAAGCGCTGGGGCAGTTAATAAAGATTTATGAGAAAAATCATTTTATGATTGTCTATATTTATTCAAAAATTGGAACCATCTCTATTCGGACGTTTAAAATTAGCCAGGCAAAAGAATATTTAGAAGAAGGATTAACGTTATCTCATCCCTTTCCAAAAATTCGTATGCAATTTCTATATGCATTAGGAAAAATTTATTCGGATGAGAAAAGCTATGACAAAGCGGAAGCGGTTTTTACAGCGTTTTTAGAAAATTTGGAGAAGGAAGACCGTAAAAATTCGATGGCGTATGGAAATACACTGCAAGCGCTTGGGTTTAACTATATCGACCAAAATCAAATTGAAAAAGCTTTTGAACTGTACGAAGAAGCCTTGGCCACCTACGATAACATTTCCAATTGCAAAGAGGAAAAGGGCCTGACTCTCATTCGGCTGGGATACTGTTATGAGAATAGGAAAGAACCTAATCGAAAGAAAGCGGAACAATGCTATGAAAAAGGGTTTAAACAAATCGAAAAAACGCCTAATAAAGAACTGCTGGAAGAAGCATTAGCCGGTATCATTGACTTCTACAGCAGAAATGACCAGCCAGAGAAAAGAAAAATATATGAAGAAAAATTTGTACAGCTGACGAATAAGAACCAATAGCTTCATCTATTGAAAAAATAAATATGTACAAATATACACGTGAGTGATGTTTTTCACAACCTATCCCGGTCGAATCATGTAAACTTGCCCTATGATAGATAAAAGGAGGGAGCCAACGTGTCCGTTATAACAGATAAATTGGGCCGCCCGCTGAAGGATCTTCGGATTTCCGTAATCGATCGTTGTAATTTTAGATGTACGTATTGTATGCCGAAAGAGATTTTTGGCAAGGATTTTGTCTTTATGCCAAGAGAGCAGCTATTAAGCTTTGAGGAAATCGAACGCATAGCCAAAATCTATGTCGGTTTGGGTGTTCGAAAAATAAGATTAACTGGGGGAGAGCCTCTTTTACGAAGAGATTTACCCAATTTAATAAAAAAATTAACAGAAATTGATGGGTTAGAAGATATCGGTTTAACGACAAATGGTTCGTTATTGGGACATATGGCAGAGAGGTTAAAAGAAGCCGGTCTTCAGCGTGTCAATGTCAGTTTAGATGCATTAGATGAAGAATTATTTCAATCAATAAATGATAGTGGGGTCAAACCGGAGCGTGTCCTAAAAGGAATCGGGAAAGCGAAAGAAGCAGGTCTGGAAGTGAAAGTGAATATGGTCGTAAAAAAAGGAATGAATGATAAAGAAATTATTCCGATGGCCGCCTATTTTAAAGAGCAGGGAATTGCGTTGAGATATATCGAATTTATGGATGTCGGCCAGTCAAACGGCTGGGATTTTAGCAAGGTCATCACAAAGAAACAAATCTTCGAGGAACTAAGGCAACATTTTGATCTGGAGCCTGTGGAACCGGCATACCTCGGTGAAGTTGCCCAGCGCTACCGTTACCGGGGCACGAGTGCAGAGGTTGGATTTATCACTTCCGTGTCAGAATCCTTCTGTTCCACTTGTACAAGGGCAAGGATTGCTGCAGATGGGAAAATGTATACCTGTTTGTTTGCGGAGAAAGGTATTGATTTCAGAGAAATGCTGCGTTCCGGTATGTGTGATGAAGAAATCAAAGATGAAGTTGTACACATATGGAATCATCGGGCAGATCGCTATTCTGATGAACGAACTGAAGAATCTGCAAAAAACAGAAGTAAAATTGAAATGTCTTACATTGGCGGTTAAAGGACAGTGATAGAGATGGAGCGATATTCCCGGCAAATGTTATTTATGCCTATTGGGGAAGAGGGGCAAAGAAAAATCACGGAGAAGCGTGTACTGATTATTGGGTGCGGGGCACTTGGTTCAGCAAATGCTGAAAACCTGGCCCGGGCAGGCATCGGGCAGATGGTACTTGTTGATCGGGATTATGTGGAATGGAGTAATCTTCAAAGGCAGCAGCTCTATACGGAAGCGGATGTGGAAAATCAAATCCCAAAAGCTGTTGCAGCTAAAGCAAGATTACATGAAATCAATTCAGAGGTGGAGATAGGAGCCTATGTGATGGATGCTGATGCAATCACTTTACAGCCCTTATTACGAGGAATCGATTTAGTTATGGATGCTACAGATAATTTTGATACCCGTTTTATGCTAAATGATTTATTGCAGAAAGCTTCGATACCATGGATATTTGGGTCCTGTGTTGGCAGTACGGGAATGAGCTACACTATTTTTCCAAATGAATCTCCTTGTCTCCGTTGTTTGCTCGATGCCATTCCTGTCAACGGTGCAACCTGTGATTCTGCAGGAATTATTTCATCAGCTGTACAGATGGTGGCCGCCCATCAAACGACAGAAGCGTTGAAAATTCTAGTAGAGGATCAAGCGGCTCTCCGTACGTCCCTTCTCAGCTTTGATTTATGGAATAATCAGTATCATACCATGAAAGTGGAGCGGGCGAAGAAACAGACTTGTCCTTCATGCGGGGAGAATCCAAGCTATCCATCGTTAAATTATCAATGCCGTACAAAATCAGAGGTACTCTGCGGCAGAAATACCGTTCAAATCAGAGCCACCCAAGCGCCTGATTTTCAAATATTGAAGAAACGGTTAAAAAGAATGGGAGCTGTAAAAGCCAATGATTTTTTAATATCCGTGGAATACGAGTCCTATCGTCTGGTTTTCTTTCAAGATGGAAGAACCCTGATTCATGGAACGAATTCAATCGAAAAGGCCAAAAGCATTTATTATCAACTAGCAGGATGAAGGTGAATCACTATGGTAGAAAGAAGAAAACCGATTAACGTAAAGGAAGCCATCACACGTACGATGCATTTTGCAAAGGCGGGAAGCGTCGAATACATTCCAATCGAAGAAAGCTATGGCCGTTTTCTGGGAGAAGATTTAATTGCTGACCACCATGTGCCGCCATTCGACCGTTCTCCCTATGATGGTTTTGCGATACGTTCAGCAGATACGGATCATACATCCCGTAATCATCCGGTTGAACTGGAGGTAGCAGGAAAAATTGGTGCAGGGAGTGTCTTTGAACGTCCGGTAACAGCAGGAGAAGCAGTTCGGATTATGACGGGGGCCCAGATTCCTAATGGCTGTGATGCGGTCGTAATGCTTGAAGAGGTAAACGAGATAGAAAGAAACGGAAAAAAATATATCCAGATAAAAAGAAATATCAAAGCAGGAACCAACATTTCCTTTATGGGGGAGGATACTCAAAAAGAAAGCATACTTACCCAAAAAGGAACCTATATCACACCTGGAATTGTAGCATTGCTTGCAACATTTGGTTATAAAAAAGTACCAGCCGCAAAAAGGCCTAAGATTGGAGTGATTGCAACTGGCAGTGAATTATTAGAGGTAGATGAAGCTCTGGAGCCGGGAAAAATTCGGAACAGCAATGCCTATATGATTCAATCGCAAATTACTCGTGCAGGTGGAGAAGCACTGTACTTTGGACAGTTTAGTGATGATTTTGACATGTGCTATAACCAAGTGAAGGATGCTATCGTCAAGGTGGATATGCTGATCACTACTGGCGGAGTGTCTGTTGGTGATTATGATTATTTACCAGCTATTTATGCCAAGCTTGGGTGCAATGTTTTATTTAATAAAATCAAAATGAGACCCGGCAGTGTGACAACAGTAGCTGAAAAGGGCGGGAAATTATTATACGGCCTATCCGGCAACCCATCCGCATGCTATGTCGGTTTTGAACTGTATACCCGGCCCGCTATCCGGACATATTTGCATAGCAGCCACCCATTTTTAAAGAAAGAAACAGCAAAGCTTGGAGCGGATTTTCTGAAATCCAATCCATTTGATCGTTTTGTAAGAGGATATGTAAGCTATCAGCACGGTTGTTTAGTCGCCACACCAGTTGGGCTGGATAAGTCAAATGTTGTTTCCTCTTTAGCGGAAGCCAATATTCTCATTCTGCTTCCGGGAGGGACCAGAGGCTATGAAGCCGGAATGGATGTATCCGTCATTTTATTAGAAGATCAGGAAGGAATAACGATGGAACCATTTTTGGATAAGGATATCGATTCCAGAAAGGATCAGAGAAACGATGGTTGATTCATTATACGAGATTGTTGAGGAGCCGATAGAAGTAAATGAAATCATCAAGAAAGTAGAGCGCAGAGAAGCGGGAGCAATCAATACTTTCATTGGTACTGTGCGCGAGTGGACAAACGGGAAACGTACCATGTATTTAAAATATCAGGCATATCAACCGATGGCTGTAAAAATGCTGCAAAAAATTGGAGCAGAGATTGAAAAGAAATGGCCAAACTCAAAAGCTGCTATTACACATCGAATTGGCGAGTTGGATATTTCAGATATCGCTGTGGTTATCTGTGTTTCCTCTCCACATCGAAAGGCAGCCTATGAAGCAAATGAATATGCGATAGAAAGAATTAAACAAATGGTGCCTATTTGGAAAAAAGAACATTGGGAGGACGGAGAGACCTGGGTAGGAGACCAATTAGAAAAGGTTGCTTATCCGGAAGGAAGTCCAGATGTAAAGGATGTGAAGAAATGATTCGTATTTTACTTTTTGCAGACTTACAGGAAAAAATGGGAAAAGATAGTTTAGCGTATGAATGTGATTCCATAACGATTAAAGCATTAAAAGAGCAGCTTAAAACGGCATTTGGATTATTCGAAATCGATCACGTCATGACGGCAGTAAACGAGGAATATGCAATGGAGGATGATATCGTGAAATCTGGAGATACTGTTGTTTTCATCCCGCCAGTCAGTGGTGGGTAAATGGATATTATTCAGGTTGTGGGGTATAAAAACAGCGGGAAAACATCGCTTGCATGCAAATTAATCGAACATGCAGCTAAAAAAGGATTCCGTACTGCCTCTTTAAAGCATCATGGTCATGGCGGTGTTCCAGAGGGAATATCCGATACAGACAGTGAAAAACATAAACAAGCAGGATCGCTTATTTCAGGAGTGGAAGGAGACGGTGTATTTCAGCTGTCTAAGGAAAATTGGACATTGGATGAAATGATTCAAATTTATGAATGGATGCAAATAAATTTATTGATTATAGAGGGATTTAAAGCATACTCCTTTCCAAAGGTGGTACTCATAAGCGATGAAAAAGATCTTGAACTATTAGATAAAGTGGAAAACGTAAAAGCTATCATCGCTCGAGTAGCCCTTGAAAAAAATGCTTATCCATTTCCAGTTTTTCAGCAACATGATTATAACGGAATTTGTAAGTGGTTAGAGGAACAGTTAAAAAAGAAAGCATAAATAGTGCACCAGCTAATTGATATTGCATATTTCAATTGGGCAGTTTTCACAGCCAATTTGGTCTCGTAAATAATCGATGTCTTTGATAAAAATACGGCCAGTTTTATCCATAGATATAATATCACGTTTTCTTAAATCGACGAGCATCCGGTTAACGCTTTCCCGGGTCGCAGCACAAAACTTAGCTAATTCTTGATTGGTGAGGACCAAATCGATTAGTATGCCATCTTTTTTGTTTATGCCGTAACTATTCGAAAGACGGATGATGGTTGAATATAATGCACCTTTTTTTCCGTTCAACAATAAATCTCTAATTTTGGATTGGTATTTACGCATATGGCTGCTCGTCCATTTTAAATATTCAAATGTTAAATGCGGGTTTGACATTAATGCTTTTTCTAATTGATCTTTTTGAATAACTAATACTTCGCCGCTATCAATAATTTTAGCACTCAGCATATATCTGGAATCATCACTAAAAATTGTTAACTCGCCAATAATGTCCTGCTGTTTGCAAATACGAAGAATCATTTCTTTCCCGTCCGCTGTTAATTTGGAAACTTGGACCAGTCCGGATTTAATAATAAATATTTGTTCTGATTCTGTGCCTTCATGAAAGAGATACATGTGTTTTTCCATACTTTTTACCGTGCCGATTGAATGTAAAACTGCTCTAAGCTCTTCTGAGATACTGTCTTTTCCCGTTTTTGATTGTAATAACGCGCTTGTTTGCATAGCAATCAACTCCTTTATGGATGTAACATCTTATTTCTATTTTAACACTCGTATCTTTTTAGTTGGTTTTCTTTCCTTTACGAATTTGTGAAATTTACCACAAGGAGGTGCATTGTATGGGAAACATAGCTGGTCTCCTGCTGGCAGGGGGGCAATCGAGAAGGTTTGGCAGTCCAAAGGCTTTTCTTCGGATGGATGAGAAATACTTCTATCAGTATTCTGTCGATTCATTGAGGGAAATCACGGTCTCCATTGTGATGATAACCAATACAGAACTGAAAGCATTATTCGATGAGGAAGCAGATGATTTAGCAATCATAACAGATAACGAGTATTTTAAAGGAGCAGGTCCGCTAGCTGGGATGTATACGGGAATGGAATATCTGTCAGCAGATTGGTATATAACGGCACCAATCGATGTGCCGTTTATAAATACGGCTATTTTCCATACGTTATTATCCTATGAAAAAGAGAATATCGATGCGGTCGTGCCAGTAGTTTCAGGGGAAATCCAACCGCTTATTTCTATTTATCATCATAGTGTAAAAGAAGTTATTTTGGAGCAGCTTCAAAAAGAAATATTATCCGTTCATCGATTACTGGAGAATTTAAACGTAAGATACATCCCGATGAAAGAGGAAAAATGCTTTTATAATATTAATCTGCGGGAGGATTATTATAAGTGGATTGCTGGTCCAAAAAATGAAAATAATTAGAGGTGGGTTAAAATGCAGACAACGCATCGAAAACATGCAGCTAAACATATTTCGTGTGCTGTTATCACAGTTAGCGATACAAGAACAAAAGAAACCGATAAAAGTGGAAAGAAAATCATTGATTTATTAACAAATCATGAACATCAAGTGAACTTTTATGAAATTATATCAGATGATGAAGATCATATTCGGAAGACAGTAGAAACAACGGTTTTCAGCGGGGAAATCGAGGCGGTTATTGTAAATGGCGGGACAGGTATATCTCACCGAGATGTCACCATCGAATCGATTGAGCCATTATTTGAAAAACAGCTTCCAGGCTTTGGAGAACTGTTCAGACATTTAAGTTTCCAATATGATATTGGAACGGCCAGTATCTTATCGAGAGCGATTTGCGGGGTTCGTAACCATTGCGTTATTTTTTCCATTCCAGGGTCAACTGGTGCGGTAACATTAGCAATGGAAAAAATCATTTTGCCGGAAGTCGGACATATGGTCAGAGAAATCCATAAGGACTTAGAACAGAGATAAGAAGGATGTTTCATATGAGAAAGTATTCTATTTTTATTGTTATTTTAATTTTGCTTGCTGGAGGATGCTCTCAAGGGGGTGGAAGTGAAACCGAATTAACGATCTCTGCTGCTGCAAGTATGACAGCAAGTTTAACAGAACTGACGGAAATGTTTGAAGAGGAATATCCTGACATTCACATTTCTTATAACTATGGCGGTTCTGGTTCATTACGGAAACAAATTGAACAGGGAGCTCCGGTTGATATTTTTCTTTCTGCGTCAAGTGTTGACTATGAAAAATTAGCTGATCAAGACAGTGTGGATAATGGAAAAGCAATACTTACAAATCAACTCGTTCTAATCAAACCAAAAGAAGGGGATATAGCCTCTCTGAATGATTTTATGGCAGGAAATCAGGTAATGGCAATCGGCACACCAGATGCAGTTCCAGCAGGTTCCTATGCAGAAGAAGCGCTGCAAGAATTAGACGTATGGGAGCAGTTGGAAGAGCAGAGCCGGCTTATATATACGAAAGATGTTACGCAGGTGCTTACGTTGGTAAAAGAAGGCGCTGCAGACGTTGGAATTGTGTATGCCAGTGATGTAAATGACGAAAAAGATGTAACAGTCGTCCAAACCTTTGATTCAAGCCTGCACTCTCCAATTGAGTATTATATTGCTGCGCTTCAAAGTGAGGAAAAGGAAGAAGGCGTGGAGCAGGCAAAAGATGCTTTCTGCCAATTTATATCTAGTGAAGCAGCTAATGAAGTATTTGAAAATAATGGATTTCAACCAGTGGAGTAGGTGAGTAGCATGCAATGGTCATGGCATCCTGTTCAATTATCATTTTATGTAGCAACCATCGCAACTGTAATTGCATTTCTTTTAGCCATTTTATCTGCTTTTTGGATCATTCGTAAAGATAGAAAAGGGAAGGCAATTATAGAGACAGTCTTTTTTCTGCCATTGGTGCTGCCGCCGACAGTTGTAGGCTTTTTTCTTATTATGATATTCGGTACAAATAGCTGGATTGGTCAATTCATAGAGGATATAGCTGGCAAGAGTATATTGTTTACATCGACAGCAGCAATCATTGCAGCAATCGTTGTCGCCTTTCCATTAATCTATCAATCCATCAAAACAGGATTTTTAGCGGTTGATAAGGATATCGTAGGGGCTGCGAAAGTGGATGGTGCGGGAGATTGGACTGCGCTTATAAAGGTAATCCTTCCGCTGTCGTATCGTTCCCTTACTACAGGTGCGGTGCTTGGATTTACAAGGGGATTTGGAGAGTTCGGTGCCACATTGATGTTTGCTGGAAATATACCTGGAAAAACGCAAACCATCCCAACCGCGATTTATTTGGCAATAGAAACAGGAGAAACAACACTTGCTTGGTATTATGTTTTAATTAGCATTGGTTTATCTTTTTTACTGCTGTTAATCATTAATCGAATGAAACCAAATGATTAAAACGCTGGCAGAGCCCGTAAGCTGGCAATACAGGCTCTATGGATTGGAGTAAATAATCATCTTTACGCATAGGGAAAAAGGAAAGCGGAGTTCTCCTCTGAATTATCTTTTATAATCTCCGCTTTTACCGCCGCTTTTTTCAAGTAAGTAGGTTTGGCCGATAACCATGCTTTTGTCTACTGCTTTGCACATATCGTAAACGGTCAATGCGGTTACGGAAGCGGCGGTTAATGCCTCCATTTCTACCCCGGTACTTCCCACTGTTTTTACCTCAGCATCGATGAGAAGCTCATACATTTCCTTATCCGTATGAACCCATTCAAAAGATAAATCAACGCCGCTAATAGGAATTGGGTGACACATTGGAATTAAAGAGGAAGTTTGTTTCGCCGCCATAATTCCTGCAACCTGGGCAACGGACAATACATCTCCTTTTTTAATTTTTTGCTGTGTAATATTTTCATAAACGATTTGATTCATCTGTATACTGGATCTTGCAATGGCTTTTCGAGCTGTTTCATTTTTGTTAGAAATATCGACCATTTTTGCTCGTCCATCGTCATTAAAATGAGTGAAATTTGCCATGTTCGTCACCTGACTTTTCTTTTAGATTTCATAATAAGTTTAGCTTAAGCTACTATTAAATTCAATATAGGCAGTAAAAGGAACCCGGAATATAAAGGTGGAATACGTTTAAAAGGGTGATGAATGATGGAACGAAAAAAACAATCTGATTTCTTAAATGATATTAAGTTACTTATAAAATTTAATGTACTAGCCGCAAATGTTCTTCCGGTAATAACAGGCTTTGTGTTGGCTATTTATATAACAAATGCCAGATTCTATAATTATTGGTTTCTCTTTATACTTGCTCTCATTGGATCGACTTTCGTGATGGCCGGAGCTTTGATTATAAATAATTGGTTTGATGCCGATATTGATTCCAAAATGGAGAGAACGAAAAAGCGGCCGACGGTAACAGGACATTTTACGGACAAACAAGTATTAACACTTGGTATTGGTACAACTGCGTTGGGATTTATCCTCCTTCTTGCTGTTAACTTGGAAACCACTTTATATGCATTTATCGGCTGGTTTACGTATGTTGTTTTATATACAATGTGGTCGAAAAGAAAATATACGCTAAATACGATTATTGGCAGTATCTCTGGGGCTGTTACGCCGCTGATTGGCTGGGCAGTTGTGGATTCGGCGGTCCATCCGGTTCCTTTGACGATTTTCTTACTCCTATTTATTTGGCAAATTCCACACACCTTTGCTATCGCAATAAAAAGAAGTGAGGAGTATCGTGCGGCAGGAGTTCCGATGCTCCCTGTAGTATATGGATTTGAAATGACAAAAAGGCAAATGCTTGTATATGTCACCTGCCTGCTGCCGTTACCGTTTCTTATAGCACAATTAGGAGTTCTCTTTATCGTTATTGCTGCTATTCTTAACGTTAGCTGGATTATATTAGCGCTTGCTGGATTTTGGATGAAGGATGTTCGAAAATGGGCGCAATGGAATTTCTTATATTCGGTTAATTATTTAATGATTATATTTATGTTACTTATCTTGGTTACTTTGTTTTAGTCGAACCGATCAGTCCGTTACGGGCTGTTTGACCTCCCATTTAAAAAATGACATTTTTGTTTACCAAAAATAAGAAAAGGGAATAGCTTTGAAAGAAGAAAGGAGGAGGTCAGATTATGCTTTGGACTATTATCATCGTTATTCTAGTTTTATGGTTGCTTGGATTCATCGGAGACATTGCAGGAAACCTTGTGCATATCCTATTAGTTGTGGCTTTAATCATCCTGATTTATCGACTTATAACTGGCCGTAAATCTTAGCTGGATTGGATGAAACTTATTTTCATAATTGATATTAGAAGATAAATACTGTGGGGACATTATATTAAAATTACCGAGATCGTCCTATTTAGTATAATGTCCCCAGTTATATAATCAGATACGATACATAAACAATTTTGTTTTGATTGCTTCTTGGAATAACAGCTTATGTAATGGATATTTTACGTACATCTCTATCAACAATACTTCAATATCTTCGGGAAAATGGTTTAATACATCGTAATATCTGGAAAGCAAATTAATATTAAAATCAATTAGATTTTAGAATTTAATATGATTTATAACTCAAAAAAGTAGAATATACTAGATAAAAAAGATATTTAAACAGATATATATACCTTAAAATAGAAATTCACTGTTTTGATTACGATTTAAATATATTATAAAATAACCTCACAAAAGAAAAAGTTTATCATGGAGGATCATCGAAAAGCCCCCGCTGAAGGAACTTTCACTTTATATGAAAAGTAAAAAATGCAATGGTTTGCTCTTTTTGATACCTTTATGTTATCATATAAACATCTTGATAACATAAAGGTATCAAAAAGTATCTCTTAAAATTAGAGGTTATCATGATGGAAATTCATTATTATAAGGATAGTAACGGACATCAGCCAGTTTATGAATGGCTTAAAGAAATTCAGAAGTATGACCAGATTACTTGGCGTAAATTTTACCAACTTCAAATTATGTTGAAAGAAAATGGAAAGAAAATACACTCAGGTGAAATAAAAAGAAAAGATATTAAGAAATTGAAAGGGACAAAATATGGCAGCTAAGATTAAACAATAATCGAGTTTTATTCTTTTATTTTTTAGAGGATAACATTGTCTTTACAAATCAGTTTAAAAAGAAATCAAATCAAACTCCTGAGAATGAAATTATCCGAGCAGAGAATCGAAGAAATGACTGGATAAATAATCATGAATTATAATTTTTTAAAATAAGTAATAAATAAAATGAAAATTCCTAAGTGGAAATAGGTGTTATATAACATAAATATAATGAAAGAGGTGAAAGTATGCACAACTTTGAAGATGTTCGAAAAAACTTAGCAAAAGAAGATTTGGAGTTGTTTATCTCACTGGAAATTGTAGGGAAGTTAATTGCTGCCCGAGATAGAAAAGGCTTTTCTCAACGTGAACTATCCAGATTATCTAATGTTCCGCAAAAAACAATCAGTCGGATGGAAAGCGGAAAAGATGTCCCTAAATTAATCACACTATTAAAATTAGCAAATGTATTGGGACTAGAGCTATCCCTGAGAGATAATGAAATTAATGATGAACAAGCAGCAACCATTTCAACTTTCGTACAATAAATCAGGTAACAGCGTCTATGGTAGTCTTTGGATATCTCTTCTTTGAAGCACTCTTCATCCGCCTAAAGAAAAACACCCTCTCTATATGGAATGTGATTTTTGAAAAATCAGAGCTTCCATATAAAGAGGTTCTTTTTCTAGTTGAAAACTTCTTTCCTGTAAATACTAAACGGTATTAAAGCGCAGTCCAGCCGCCGTCAATAACCAGTTCAGCTCCAGTCATAAAGCGTGATTCATCCGATGCAAGGAACAGCACCCCATATGCCACATCTTCCGGATTTCCGAAATAAGGAAGCTGTGTGAATGTTTGATAATAAGGTGTTGCATCTGCAAAGGAATCTGCTGTCATAGGTGTTTCAATGATACCAGGGTGAACGGAATTGACGCGGATTTTATCTTTGCCATATTCTACAGCTGCAGATTTCGATAGAGATCGTAATGCCCCTTTAGCTGCTGTATATGGACTGGAACCAGCCATCCCAACGATTCCTCCTTTAGAGGAAATATTGATCAAGGAGCCGCCGCCGGCTTTTTGCATTTCCGGAATAACATATTTCATCCCGATAACACAGCCGTTTAAATTGATATCCATGACTTTATTCCATTCGTCCATCTCCATTTGTGCGATGGTTTTCGGACTGGATACACCTGCGTTGTTTACGAGCACATCAATTTTTCCATAATGTGTTACAGCTTCCTGGATAACTTGTTTCCATCCATCCTCTGATGTCACATTATGTTTTAGGCCGATGGCATCTCCGCCATTTTCTTTAATTTCGTTGATTACCTCATCTAATACGTTATCATTAATATCTGTTGCGACTACTTTTGCTCCTTCTTGTGCAAAAAGCTTTGCTTCTGAAGCTCCCATCCCATTAGCTGCCCCGGTGATAATTGCTACTTTGCCTGTTAATCTTCCCATTGTAATCATCCTTTTCCATAAATTATATACTCTGTCCATGCAAGCTTGTTACACACTCCTGTCTTGCCTGGTAGGAGAGTGTAGTAATATCTATTTTATTCCATGCGATCAGCAGCATTAAAGCTGTTGAATATCGTCCGGCCCCCAATAGGCATGCATTGTTGCAATTTTCCCGTTGGAATCAAATGTCATGACATCGGTGACGTCGATTCGGATTGGCTGGCCTTCCTTTTCTGTGTGAACCGCAAATGTAATGGCTGCTGCGTTACGATAAGATCCGCGCGGCGGCGCCAATAGCTCCAACCTGGCGCCGGATATGCTTTCTTTGTAAAATGCTTCCACTTCTTTACGTCCTGTTTTTGGCGGTGTGCCAACAGGATCCTCCACACTTGCTTCATCTGAAAATAAAGCTATTAAACGTTCGATGTCGTTTGCGTTGAAAGCATCAACATATGCGTGTAATGCTTTTTTCATGGTGGCGTTGTCCATCAATACGATGCTCCTTTGCTTAATTGGAATGATCCTTTTATAAAGTCAACCCGCCGTCAACGGCAAGGACAGATCCAGTCATATAGCTGGCACCTGGGGAAGCCAGAAAGGCAACCACATCAGCAATCTCATCTGGTTCGGACATGCGTCCTATAATTGGAAAGTCAATTTTCGGTGTGTTTCCGGTTTCTTCCCATGTTTTTTGGAAGCCGGATACCAAGTTTGTTTCCACACCGCCAGGACAGATTGCATTGATACGGATTCCTTTATCGGCATATTCTTTTGCAGCTGATTTTGTCAAGCCGACCACGGCATGCTTGCTTGCAGAATAGACTGCTAAGCTGTGTTCCACGCGCAGTCCTGAGCTTGACGATGTATTGATAATTACACCGGAACCTTGTTCTTCCATGATTTTTAATACATATTTCATTCCCAGGAATACCCCTTTAAAGTTGATAGAAACGACGCGATCGTATTCTTCATCCGGGATATCCGCCAATAAATAAGGCTTTTGGATGACACCGGCATTGTTGAAGAAGACATCAATGCGGCCATAGGCTTTAACGGCTTCTTGTACATAATTCTGCACGTCTTCACTTTTGGAAACATCCGCTTTGACAAAAATGCCTTCTCCTCCTTGTTCCTTCACCAGGCGGAGTGTTTCTTCTCCGGTTTGCTCATTGAAGTCAACTAAGACTAATTTCATGCCCTGCTCAGCCAATTTAAGGCTGGAAGCGCGTCCCATGCCGCTTCCAGCACCAGTGATAACTGCAATTTGTTCTGTTTCAGACATACATCATTTCTCCTTATCTATTCTGTATTCTTTTAGATTATCTACCATTTTTTATAATATCCATGCAGCTCATGTAATTCTTCATCGGAAAAATTTTTCCATAAGGAATCGGTCAGTGTGGAATACTTTTCATTGATTTGGTCAAGCACCACGGAACCTAAGGGAGCTGTCAATTAATTGGATTCCCTTTACATATTTTTGCTTTTCAGACAAAGCTAATTTCACATAAGAACTGGGCTTTTGCCCATTTAATGAATACCTGCGTCAGCCTTCTATAACTTGCACCGTATATGATATTATGATGAATAACAATGAAAGGGAGCGATATTCAATGGATTTAAAACTAACAAACAAAAAAGTACTTGTTTTAGCATCCAGCAGAGGCATTGGCAGAGAAATTGCCAATAGGTATGCGGAAGAAGGGGCTTCTGTTATAATTACCGGCAGAAATGAGGATACTCTGAAAAAAACAGCAGCTGAGCTTTCCAATCAGACGGGCAGCGAAGTAATTCCATTTGTTACAGATGTTTCGAAAAAGGAAGATATCGCCCGTTTATTTGCTTTTGTGAAGGAACAGTTTGGCGTGCTTGATGTATTGGTAAGCAATGCAGGAGGACCGCCGGTTATTGATTTTGAATCCAGTGAGGAAACGGACTGGTATGATGCCTTTGAGTTAACCTTGATGAGTGCTGTCCGGGCGATGAAAGAAGCGATTTCTTTGATGAAGACGAATGGACAGGGGAGAATCTTATACATCGCCTCTACTTCTATTAAAGAGCCGATCAGCGAGCTGCTGCTGTCTAATATTTTTCGAAGCGGTGTCCAGGCTCTTTGCAAATCGCTGGCAGCGGATTATGCGGCAAATGATATATTAATTAATATCGTAGGACCAGGAAAAATTGAGACGGACCGGTTACGGAGCCTCGATGAGAAAAATGCGGAAAAGAATCAGGTTGCATTAGAGGATTGGAAAAATAAAGTCCAGGCGTCGATCCCAATCGGCCGATACGGCACGCCGGAGGAATTTGCAGATGCGGCCGTCTTCTTAGGCTCCTATCGAAATACGTATGTTACCGGACAGACATTATTGATAGATGGTGGTGTGGTTAAGGCTTATTGATGATGTGATTTATCATTTTTAATGGTCTTAATTCAGCTAGAAAAAATAATCTGTTGGACAAGGCTATTCTATTTATAACGAATGTAAAAACGCTTCTTTCCTTTAACCTGAAGGAGGGAGCGTTTTTCTATTGGTTTACTAATAAGCTTAAAAAAAGAGGGGGGTATTTTGTAGAGGAGGCAAGAGAGGATATCCTTGTTATGAAGGCCGGGATATAGCAATTTCCTATGGTGAACGTTCTGATTTAGAAAATATCAAACAATACACAGAACAAGAGCAACCAGACTTATGAGGTGAAAAACTCAGAAGAATGATTCCTGTGAGTGATTGTCTTGCTGTGAGATTGTTAAAAAACGTCACGCTTACTTCTGAGGCTCAACAGGTTCTTTTTGAATCAGCGTACTAAGAATCCTGCCTAATGCTTCAGATGGATCCTCTGAAGGCGGCACCCCATTTTCTTCGATGTTTTCAATGATTCCATTTAGCCGCTTGCAGCGCGAAAGTTGATTATTTAATTGCTTTTTAGAGATTTTTAAAAATAACGTTGTACCATCTTTGAATATGATATCACTTCCATCGCTTTTTTTTATGATTTTGGAAACATGCTGGTAAAAAATCCATACACACTTTTTATTGGAAAGCCCCTGCGTCGGAAATACAATAATTCCCCGGGCAACGCTGACGGGGACAGGGGTTTTTTGTGTATAACTTGTGTAATGAAGAACAGAAGCTCTTCTTCCAGCATAAGAAGACAGATTTTTTATGCAGTTCTGCTCAATGATTTCAAAGGGTTTTTCTTTGAAAGTAAGCATATGTTCATTATTTGATTCAAGGACTTTTGATGCGGATTTGGATGTTGTTCCTGGCAATATTGCCATGGTTTTCCCGGTTATTTCATAAATAGGTGCCATGACAACCCTCCTTATGTTTATATTTTTAACATATTATGTATCTCATAAAAATAGTTTACCATATTCAAAATAATAAATAAACATAAAATGTTTTTATTTTTCAAAAATTAATAACTATTATTTTTTAAAAATGAATTTTATAATTATTTCTATGCAATCAGAAAAATTACTGGACCTGTCTAATTTGTGTGCTTCTAAGAGGCCAATCTAGAATTTGCCTGCATAAAAAGAACCCCTTATAAAGCTTTAGCGCATTACGAAGAGGTTCTATTGCACATTTATTTCAACGAAACCTGATACCGGTATCAACTGCATCTGGTTAAGATGCTTCTTCAACCGCTTCATCAGGTATTTCAATGTCATCAACATTATTTACATCATCATAGTTTACAAGAATATTTATATCTACATTGCCGGTTTCATTTTCAACGGAGAGGTTGTATTCTAAATTCTCAATATAGAAATCCTTCTTGTTTACTTCAAAGGTGTAATCTAAAGTCATGTCCTCATCAGCAATATCCGAACCGCCTAACAGAATATTGAATGGGCCTTCAAATGCTTCATAAATATCCCGTTCAAAGCCATCATAATGAAAGGTGTAGGTTCCGCCTTCCGAATCAAATTCAGCATAATCAATGACAGCTTCCAGGACAGAAACAACCTCTCTGTAGGATGGGCTGAATAAAGGTTCATTTTCTTCCGCTTCTCTCACTACCCAAGGATTATCTGCTTCCTGTGTATAAATTTCCTCGCCGGCACGATACGTTTCGATGGAGGTTACTTCTCCATCCGCTTCCGCTGTAGAAATCTGATGCAGTGCTGCAGGGTCCTCTGTCACTTGAACTTCTATGTTATAGCTTGTCGTTCTGGTAAGGTCAGATGTATCAATTGTAAAGTCAGCTGCGTATTGATTCACATCACGATGGGAACTTAGTACATTTTCAACAACCTCATCCTCACTTGCTTCCTGGGAACAAGCAATCAAAAAGAATAGCAGGGAAATAGAAAGCAAAGTGTATATCTTTTTCACGTTTTCACCACCTTTCTTAAATATGGGTAAATTATCTCAAACTCTAACTTATAGTCTATAACATTCACAAAGGTTTTGTAAATTAGCTGCAACATCAAAATGTATGCGATTTTTTCTTTATTTTGGGAAAATAAACCTTTTCTAACTCTGGAAAGGAAAACGATTGTTAGCTATTTTCCCTTTTCTCCTCCATGAATTGCGTAAACAGTATTTGAATATATTTTCCCTTATCCTCTAATTCGGTATGCAATAAGGCGTTCTGATAGGAATTCATGACGCTTTCCATCAAAAATAAATTGGGATTCTCTAATTTGAGCTGTTCTAGTAAAAAGTGATGATAATATGTCAGTTTATCATTTTTCAGCTTGTCTACTCTGCAGTTTAACGCTGTTAATATTTGCTGTAATTCCACTTTGCTGTCTTGCTCTCCAGCATCCTTTATCTGATGGTAGGGGAGAAAATAGTCAGCCTGTAAAAAGGGCGGATGTAAGTTTGCTCGTTCAATCTGCCCGAGAGCAAAATAAATCGTTTCTTCTATCGGAATTTCTGTTTTGTTGATATCCATTAATATTTTAGAGGTTAAATGGATGGTGCCAAAGCAGGTAACCGCATCGTCATAGGCGTGTTTTTGTTTCTTAGCACCGAACACGTCACAAATCCGTTCAGCCATCCACGTGACTTCCTCCAGGTATTGCTGGTTTAGGAATTCTTTTAATTCTTGATGTGCTGTATCTGAACTGGCCAAAGAAGCGAACAAGGCCATCAGGTTATGTTTTTTATCAATATGAAAACGGGCAGCAATCTGTTTAACAAAAACCTCTTTGTCTGAGGAGGATTTTCCAAGAGCAAGCTGATGGCGGTCGTGGATAACTTCCTCCTTGATAAATGACAAAATGGCCATTAAGCATTCCGTTTTGGAAGAAAAATAATTATAGAATGTTCCTTTTGATACATTGGCTGCTTCTAAAATATCCTGGATTGGAGTCGCAGAAAACCCTTTCTTAATAAAAAGCGTTTGTGCAGCTTCAATAATTTGTTTCTTTTTCTTGTTCATGTAACCGTCCCTTTATATAAAATTTTGCGAAAATAGAATAAGTGTACAAGATTTATGATAGTCTACATCCCTTGATATATCAACATTTTAAAATCATTGAAAGATTTATGTTGCATTTATTGGACTACAGGTATAAAATAGTTAAGTCTTAAGTGAGAGGCTGCTTTGAAACAACAAATAAATGTTTTTTAACCCTCTTCTTAATGCCGTTATTTGTATGTCAGAAAAGCACTACGCAGCATAGAAACGTATTTCAGTGCAACAAAAATTTTAACATAACAGACAGAAGGAAACATGATTTTTCCTATGGAGAGAAAGTGAGGGTATATAATGACAGACATAAAAGAAATGCATAAACAACCGCCTTACGGGATGATTGCTATTTTATTTATCGGGGCGTTTGTAGCTATTTTAAATGAAACATTATTAAACGTAGCACTGCCTTCAATAATGACAGAATTTGAAGTAAGTCCGACGACGGTTCAATGGCTGACGAATGGATATATGCTTGTGAACGGAATTCTTATTCCGGCAAGTGCGTTTTTGATTCAGCGTTTTACAAATAGAAAGTTATTTTTAACCGCAATGACATTGTTTACATTAGGTACATTAATAGCGGCTATTTCACCGACCTTTTCCATTCTTTTACTGGCAAGGTTGATTCAGGCAGCAGGATCAGCAGTAATGATGCCATTGCTTATGAATGTCATGCTGACTGCTTTTCCAATTGAAAAGCGCGGTACGGCAATGGGAACTTTCGGTCTGGTAATGATTGTGGCGCCGGCGATTGGGCCAACATTATCTGGATGGATTGTGGAGCACTTTGATTGGAGAACGCTATTTTATGTGGTCTTCCCAATTGCTGTGATTTCCTTATTAATCGGCGTATTCAAGCTGAAAAATATTACGCCCCAGCGTGGTATCAAGCTGGATGTTCTATCAATTATTTTGTCCAGCTTAGGATTTGGCGGTTTATTGTATGGATTTAGTTCAGCTGGAGATTCAGAGATGGGATGGAGTCATCCGGCTGTCTATATGACATTGATTGTTGGTGTAATTAGTATTGTCGCACTGATTCTTCGTCAATTACGTATGGAAGATCCAATGCTTGAGTTCCGTATTTTTCGTTACCCGATGTTTGCCTTATCTTCAGCCATTTCTGTTGTATTGGCAATGGCATTATTTTCAGGAATGATTTTAATTCCGTTATATGTGCAGACTGTCCGCGGATTTACCCCGTTTGAAGCAGGGTTGTTAATGCTTCCAGGTGCACTGGTGATGGGAATCATGTCGCCGATTACCGGACGGTTATTCGATAAGTTCGGCGCCCGTACATTGACACTTGTCGGGCTCGTGATTACAGGTGTGACAACGTACTTCTTTACACAGTTGGATTTAGAGATTACGATCACATCGCTTATGGTCATTTTTGCGCTTCGTTCCTTTGGAATGTCGATGGTAATGATGCCTGTTATGACAAATGGGCTAAACCAATTGCCGATGCATCAAAACCCGCACGGCACGGCGATGAACAATACGCTGCAGCAGGTATCTGGAGCTATTGGATCGGCCTTGCTGATTACGGTGATGAACAGCCGGACGAACAGTGAGGCAGAATCGCTTGCTGAGGAAGCAATGAAAAATATAGATCCGTCACAAATGCCGACTGGTGCAGCAGCAGAGCAGATGCAGACAGAAATAATGAATGAGGCAATGCTTCACGGCATTAACTTCTCGTTCTTTATCTCCTTGTTGATTATCGGTTTAGCATTTATTCTGGCGCTGTTTATTCGGAGAGTAGGCACGGACGGGAAAATCATTACAAAATCAAGAGCAGAATAAGAAAGCAGAAAACTATCATCTGATGGACAGGTGATAGTTTTTTATGCATGGAGACGTTTTTCGCATGTTAAACTAAGGAAAGGGTTATTCATTTGATTTAAAATCTGATCAACAAAGAAAGCAGGAATAGAATGATTCACATATCAAAAGTACATAAGCAAGGAAGTGCTCCGACAAATGAAGATGCCTATGTAGAAAATTTGGGAAGAAAGCTGTTTGCAGTGATTGACGGGGCAACTGGAGTAGGAGGCTTGCCAGGGAAAATAGCAGCAGAAACCATGCAGCATCGCTTAGATAACAGGAATACTGGTGCTTCGTTCATCGACTTGATTCATCAAGGAAATAGAGATTTGGCGGAGAGGACAAAACAGGAGCTGGGTCAGGAAATCAATGCCATTTCAAAAGAAAAACGCAGCACCTGCGGGATTGCAGCAATACAAATACATGAAACGTATATGGAGTATGCACAGTCCGGGGATTGCATGATTTTTGTAAAGTATCAGGATGGCGGAATACAGGCGCTTTCCTATGATCATGTTATGCGACTGGATGAAAAGGTAATCTCTGATTTATATGAAGCTATTTCCGGGAGAATCGGCGCAGATGTCAGTGGAGAAGCTTTTCAAAAGGTCTATCAAGAGGAGAAAGAACAGATTATTCCTGCATTGGCCGCGAATCGAAGGAAGTTAAATACAGTTCAGGGTTACAGCATTATGGATGGTACAGCGGAAGCGATGGATTTTTTAAGTTATGGAAGAATTCCGCTTCAACAGGTGGAAAAGGTTCTGCTGCTTACAGATGGGATGCAGCTCTATGGAGTGGATGGCGATGTTTGGAGAGATACGGCAATGTATGCGATGGAGTATGGCATTGAACGGTTGTTGAAATATGTTGTACAGCAAGAAGAAAGCGATATCTATCTGCAAAGGTATCCGCGGTTTAAGTATGCTGATGACAAAACGGCAATACTGTTGGAATGCAGCGATGAAGAGAGAGGTTTCATCGAAAAATTGAAATAACCTGGCAGCAGTTCATTTCCCCGGAAAGTGATATCGCTACAATATGCAACAAGAGAAGTGCAAAGCGAAGGAATAGGGAAACTGCTTGAGGAAGTTCAATAAAAGAAGCTATACTAAAGGAAGCAGGCTTCATTTAAAAGAATAGAACAACAGGTAACAATAAGAAATTTTAGGGGAAGCAAGATTTTTCTGAGGAGGATCTGTATGTATAATGAACCACTTTTTTTAGAACCGGTTTTGCAGGAAAGAATTTGGGGAGGAAGGAAGCTTCAAACAGAATTCGGTTATTCGACGCCTTATGAACGTACGGGCGAAGCGTGGGTTATTTCCGCTCATCCGAACGGACCATGCCAAATCAAAAATGGACCGCTCGAGGGCAGGACACTTCAAGATGCGTGGGAAAACCATAAGGAATTATTTAATAGAGCAGAGGCTGCAGGAGAGACGTACCCGATTTTAGTTAAAATCCTGGATGCGAATGAAAATCTTTCTGTTCAAGTTCATCCGGATGATATCTATGCCCAGAAACAAGAGGGCGTTCCTTATGGAAAAACAGAATGCTGGTACGTACTGGATGCGGAAGAAGGAGCAGAATTAATCTTGGGCCATCATGCCGACAGCCGGGAAGAGCTGAAGCAAGCAATGGAAAACGGTGAATGGGATACGCTGTTGAAAAGCGTACCTGTAACTGCAGGAGATTTTGTCTATGTGCCAAGCGGAACCATTCATGCCATTGGTGCAGGAATTGTCATTTTAGAAACACAGCAAAGCTCGGATATTACGTATCGTGTCTATGACTATGACCGCACGGATACCAGCGGGGAGCCAAGGGAATTACATCTCGAACAGGCTGCTGAAGTAACCAATGTACCTCATGAAGATCCGAGTGTGGGAACACTTCAGGAAGCAATAGAGGATTTGACAGTCCAAAAACTTGTTGAGGAAGCTTATTTTACGGTCTATCATTGGGATTTACAAGGAGACGCCATGATGGAAAGAGATAAAGATTTTCTGCAGGTGAGTGTGATCAAAGGGGAAGCTTCGATTACGATAGATGATACATCCTTTGCTATTGAAAAAGGAGATCATTTTGTTATTCCTCATACGGTAAAAGCATTTTCTTTAAAAGGAAATGCGGAGATGGTTGTGTCTCATACGTAGCTAGTGGTACCTTTTGGGACGAAATAAAATGAGATCGTTGTGCGGTCTCATTTTATTATGTTCAACAGGAGACAGCTGATACTAGAAGGATCGTATTTTACAGCGAATGACAAGAAAAGCGCAAAAGATCTAAGTAATGCTTGCAATAAAAACTGGAGGATTATCATGCAATCGAAGAAATACTATTTAGAAAAAATGAATGTAACAAATATCAATATAAAAGTTATTTATAATTATTTAGAACAGGAATTTGGCCGGGGGGAGTTATTTCCCCGTTTTGTGATACGGCGTAATTTCAAAAAGAGCATTTGGGAAGCTGTCTATCTTACGGATGGGCAAGAAAAATATGGCTATGCTATTTATCAGAAGGCGCCTGGGTTTAAAGGTGTTTTTATTGCATATCTGGCTATTCTTCCAAAATATCAATCAAAAGGCCTTGGCAGTGAACTCATTCGTCAGTTAAATGCGTTGTTTCCTGATGGTATTTTACTGGAGGTGGAGGATCCGGATGCTGCGAAGGATGAGAAGGACCAGGCAACGAGGCTTCGGCGAATCCGTTTTTATGAAAGAAATGGACTGGCTGTGAATCCGGATATGAAGGTGAATACGTTTTTTGTCCCATTTCGAATGATGGATAATATAGATGGAACGGATACGTATGATATTTCTTTTTATCAAAAGCTGTATAATCGTATTTTGAGATTGCCGTTAGGGAGTATATTTATTAAGGAGAATCGGTAATATGCCATCATGCAGGTAAATGAAAGAAAGAACTGTGTACAGCTTAATTAGCAGCAAAAAAGAAGTCGGAGCTCTGTTTCCGGCTTCTTTTTTTTAATTTCACAGCCTAAGGATGAAAAAGAACTTTCACAGCGTCTATTTCTTTATGCATAAGCTGTTGGAAAATCTCAGGACCTTTCTCCAGCGGAAGATGATGAGAAATCATCGGCTTTACATCTAGCTGTCCTGTTTTCATATAATAGAGTCCCGTAGTCCATTCCTTCCCTGGAAAAGGTGCAGATAATGCATTCCAGGCACCTAAGATCTGCAATTCATTTCGGACGATTTTTTCAAAATAATAGCGGTGGAGGGTAATATCGCCATAGGGAATACCTAAGTATAAAACCTCTCCACCTTTTTTAGGGAGCGCTAGCACCTGCTCGCTTGTCAGGGGAGAACCTGCTGATTCTACGGCCAGGTCAACACCAGAGGAAGCGGTATGTTTTTTTATAACCGTTTCTGTATCTTCTTTCAGCGGGTTAATCAGAATATCAGCGCCCAGCTGTTTAGCGATTTTTAGTTTGTTTTCATCCATATCAATGGCGAAAATGGTTGCCGATCCAAAAATTTTTGCCCACTGCACGGAAAGAAGCCCAATACTGCCAACGCCCATGATTGCTACTGCTGCACCTGGCTGGATAGAGGTACGGTAAAAACCGTGCAGCACGACAGAAGATGGTTCCAGCAGGGAGGCAGTGTCAAAATCAATTTCATCCGGGAGCGGTAGCGCGTGAGATGCAGGCAGGACCACGTATTCGGCATAAGCTCCCGGCTGTTTTGCGCCAATAACGGTCAGGTCTGTACAGCGGGTTGGAAATCCCTGTCTGCAGTAGATGCAATTCCCGCAGGCAAAGGTCGGGCAAGCAGCTATGCGGTCGCCTTCTTTCCATTGTGTTACCGCACTGCCCATAGCAGCTACCACTCCTGAAAATTCATGGCCAAAAGTGGTTCCTGGAACATAAGGACCAAGCTTTTTATAGCGGGATAAATCTGAACCGCATATGCCGGCGGATTGTACCTGAATAAGAATGTCCTCTTCACGAATAATTTGAGGAATAGGTGTATCTTCTTCATAACGTAAATCCTCTATATCGTATAAATTTAGAGCTTTCAAGTCAGAACTCCTCTCTAATGCGATTGATTTGATTTCTTACTTCTTTTTACTAAGAAATAGGCAGCAATACCAACGACAATGGAATTGAAGATAACCTGGTATTCAAAATAAAATTGACTGATGCCGCGCATTGGACCGAGCATAAAATCTAAAAACATATCAACCATATTAAAACCTCATTTCGATTTATATTTCAGACACTTTAATCATCCAGAGGGGTGAGCATGACTTTGATGGCTTCCCCGCTTTTTATTGCCTGGTAAGCTTTATCCCACTGATTGATAGAATATGCATGTGTTACCAGACTTTTGGCATCTACTTTTCCTTCTTTCATTAAATGGATGGAGGGTTCCCAGTCGGCAGGCTTTTGACTTCTGCTTCCAACTACCTGTATTTCCTTTTGAATGACTTTTTCCATATCAAGGGAAACCTGAGCTTCCGGGAAAATACCAATTTGCGCATAGTGTCCTTTTTTTCTTAATAAATCAAGACCCTGATTGGCTGCGTGAATCGAGCCGGAGCACTCTAAAAGTACGTCTGCACCATACCCATCTGTCAGCTCATTTACTTTGTCTTTCAAGTTTTCTTTTTGAAGATTAATGACATAATCGATGCCAATTTCTTTTGCTTTATCCAGACGAATCTGATCATTTGTCAGACCGGCAATTAAAACATCTGCACCATTGCTTTTGGCTACTTGGGCTGCAAGTAAACCGATTGGACCCGGCCCGAGAACAATGACTAAATCACCCTCGCGTATTTCTGTTTTTTGGATGGCATGATATGTACATGCCAAAGGCTCTGCCATTGCACCAGACTGGTCATCCACTTCTTTTGGCAGGTGGTGAAGGCTTTCTTCACGCGCGATAAGATACTTAGCAAAGCCGCCATTTATTTGACTTCCCAGCCCTTTACGGTGATTGCATAAATTGTAGTCTCCTGATTGGCAATACTTACATTCTCCGCAGATATAGAAGGTAGTTTCTGAGGTAACACGGTCTCCTACTTTAAACTTGGTAACGCCATCTCCAATCTCTGCGATTTCTCCAGAAAATTCATGTCCTAAGGTAACTGGGACAGCGACTTTATAATGGCCTTCGTAGGTATGGATGTCGGAGCCGCAGATACCTGCACAAGCTACTTTGATTTTTACATGATGACTGGATACAACAGGCTCCTCTACATCTTGCATGTGTAAATTCCCATATCCCAGTTCTGTTTTTACAAGAGCTTTCATGATCTATTCTCCTCGTATTATATATTTTCAAATCAACTATATAGAAAAGCAGAAAAAAGATGATAGAATCTCGTTTCATGAAAGAATGAAGATACCTGGATAATATTTCGTAATACCCTTATTTTCTGCTAGTTCCATATCAAAAGTAACTATTGATACGAATCAATCTTTTCATTAATTAAATAAGTCAAAGAATCTCCAGATTATCCAGTTAACGATATTACCTCCCTGGTCAATGCTGGACACCTGTGCAGAACCTTCCGGAAGATTAATGTCTGCACTCATTGCCATATCCGTGAACAATGGAGCGATATCCGTTGCTACATAGAGAGAAACCGCTATCATGAACGAGCCGACGATAACAGAGTGAATAATATTTCCTTTAGAAGCTCCGACAACAAAAGCTATAACAAATGGAATGGTTGCCAAGTCTCCAAAAGGAAGCACGGCATTACCTGGTAAAATAACAGCAATCAAAACAGTGACTGGCGTTAAAATCAAAGCCGTAGCAATAACTGACGGATGTCCCAGAAGAACAGCAGCGTCCAGACCGATATTGATTTCACGGTCGCCGAAATGTTTATTGAGCCATGCACGTGCTGATTCGGATACAGGCATTAATCCTTCCATAAGGATTTTTACCATTCGCGGCATCAGTACCATAACGGCAGCCATCGAAATCCCGATATTGATAATTTCACCGACACCGTAGCCGGCTAAAGCGCCAATCGCAGCACCAAGAATCAAACCGATAACCATGGAATCCCCAAATACCCCAAAACGTTTTTGGATGGAGTCTGGATCGGCATGAAGTTTATTGAGACCAGGAATTTTTTGAATTCCTTTAACCACAAAAATAAAAGGCGCATACGAAATCGTACTTCCTGTCGCCACGGAGACGCCTGGCATTTCATAAAAATCACGTACCATCGGCTGCGTCCAGTCTGCTATTTTTAAACAGACAATTTGGAATAAAGTTGCCGCAATCAGTCCTTGCACGATACTGCCGGATACGGTATAAACAATCGCGCCCATAAAGGTATAATGCCAGAAGTTCCAAATATCAACGTTCATCGTTTTCGTTGTTTTTGTTAATAGCATGACGACGTTTACAACTAATCCTAAAGGAATAATAAAAGCAGCAATCGTCGATACCCATGCAATAGATGAAGTAGCCGGCCAGCCAATATCAATGGTATTTAAGCTGACGCCGAGTCTGTCTACCATTCCTTGTGCTGCAGGGCCGAGGTTTAAGGTCAATAAGTCGATGACAAGGAAAATACCTACAAATGCAACACCAATCGTCAGCCCAGAACGAAAAGCTTTTCCAGGCTTTTGGCCGAATAAAAGTCCAAGTAAAAAGATGACAACGGGCAAAATGACAGTAGCTCCCAAGCCTAGAAATGCTTGTATAAAATCAACAAATCCTTGCATTAGTTTTCCCTCCTATGGGTTAGGATGCTGCTCTATCCCTTAACAAGAACAGAGCAGCAAGATATTATTTTAATAATTCTTCTAAAATCTGTTTCTTTGTATCTTCTACACCAATTCCTGTCAGGAACGTACGGGCGTTGATAACAGGGAAGGGATATTCCTTCTTTGTCATTGCAGTAGTAACCAATAGATCTGCTGTATCTTCATAGGTGCTTACTTCTGCAATCCGGATTTGTTTTAAATCTATTTTTACGCCATTTTCTTTTGCTAATTCTTCAATCGCATTATTCACTACAGTGGATGTAGCAATTCCTGCTCCGCAAGCTACAAGTACTTGTTTCATAGCTTCTCACCTCCTTTAAAGTTTGGCAGGTCCAGCTTGTCAGCCAGTTGTTTCTGCATTTCTGATGCATTATCTGTCTGAAGTAATTGATTGAGAAAGTTCTCCTCTTGAAAAATCTTCATTAGATCCTGCAGAAGCTTCAATTGTGAATGAGGCTCATCCATTGCCAGCATAAATACGATTTGAACAGGAGTGGTCTCCGATTCTTCTCCCATAATGACAAAATCTACTGGTTTTTTTAAGGTAGCTATACTGATGGTTTTATGATTAACATGAACAGCATCTGTATGCGGAATAGCCACAGATACTCCAGCTGTCGGTAATCCCGTTGCAAATTCTTTCTCTCTTTCTACAATTGCTGGAATAAAGCTGTCTTTGACATACTGATGTTTTGCTAAATTTTCTCCCATTTGCTGAAGAACTTCTGTATAATCAGCTGCCTCTAAATGCATTAAAATAACTTCTTTATCAAAACGTAATTCACTCATGAAATAACACTCCTGCCTTAACTATTGATCAATGATATAATCTTGAATCAACTTGTGAATATATTCTTTGGAACTCGCTTGCGTCAGTTTAGGTAACAGACTGGGCGAGGAAGCAATCTTCATCAGCTGCATCAGTGCATGAATATGCTGTTTTTTGTCTGCTGCAGCAATCATAATCATCAAGTGAATCTGATGATTTTCTTCCCCGTACGGCACGCCGTTACGAATTTTTAACAGGCTCATGCCAACTTTTTTGACACCTTCCTCCGGTGTAGCATGTGGAATAGCCACGTGTTCGCCAATCGCAATATACGAATCTTCTTTCGAATGCTGGATGGCTGCATCAATATAATGCGGCGTAATGTATCCATTTGTAAGCAATGGAGCTCCGCATAACCGAATGGCCTCATCAAAAGAAGCGACAGATTCTCTCAGCGTAATATGATCCACTGTCAGAAAATCATGTAAATCCTTTTCTTCTGCTGCAGCGTCTTGTTTTGTAACGGAAGCATTTTTATCCCTGTGGATAAAAGCATAGAGTTCCTTCCGCAGACTCTTTTTATCGGAAATATTTGCATACAGCTGAATTTTAGCCATCAAATCATCTACATTGATTTCATTCGGGATGTAATCATACACCTCTAGCATGACCTGTTTACGAATACGCTGTTTGTCTTCCGTACGCAGAATCGGTTTACAGATAAATAATTTTTTATCTGTTTCTAATGAAACAGGCGAGAAAACAATATCGTAATCCAGCTCGTAATGTAAAAACTCTCTGACAGACAGCCAATCCAGAAATACGAATTCAGGAAACAACTCACGAAGCTGCTGGAACATTAAACGGGAAACGGAAATTCCCCGCGGGCATACGACCAGTGCTTTTATTTTCTGAGCCATGCTTTCTCCCTGTTTATGCATCCAGCCGCTAATCAACATAACAATATAAGTGATTTCATTTTCGGGAATCTTGCTTTCTATCACTTCTTCAAGCGGTGTAATTGCTAAATGGACCAAATGGCGGATCTGTTCGAATTCTTCATTATCGTTATCTTCAAAAAGAATGGAATCTGTCAGCTGATATTTGATCCGATAATATGCTGGTGTTAAATGCTGCAGAAGCTTATCAATCAACTGTTTTCGATCGTGAAAATTGATGCAGGCATTCTTTTCAAAGAGCCGGACCATTTTATCAATGGCTGGTACCAGGTCAGGAATGTAATCCTCGGCCATCCATGAATTTCGGTGGACGCTTCCGGTTAACAAATTGAGCGTAATAAAGATGCGTTCAGGTGTCGGCAGATTTTTGTCATATAGTATTTCTTCCGTTGCTTGATACTCCTTTGTATTGGAGAGTTCATCATAGCGGATAAATAAAGGCTTAATCGAATATCCTTTTTGAATTCTTCTCAGGATTAAGACAAAAATAGCTGGAAGTGTCATCATAATTTCATCAGTGAACTGAATGGTAAGCTTTTGTTCAACCCGCTCTAAACGGCGCTCGAACTGTGCAAGCAGCTCATCCTCAAGCATCAGAACTTCCTGCAGTTTACTCTTGTTGTCATCATGCAGGATTAATTCATTTGCGAGTCCTATCATCATTTTACGGGCTTGAAATTCGTTTCCTGTAATCTGATATCCGTCTTTTCTTGTATGCTGGATTTCCAATTGGTAAGCATTCAACAGCTTCTGCGCATGCTTCATATCATTTAGAATAGTGTTCTTGCTGACGTCTAACAGGTTCGTTAACCCGTTTAATGAAATTGTTTCTGTTCGCCCTAATATAGCCATGGTAAGAAATTTTACCCGATCCTGCTCTGACATGATTCCATCCTGGAATTTGGAGTCTGCAACAGCGTCTTGCTTCACGGTTGCAGTTAAAATAGATTGATCAATAATAAATTGACCTTTCTTGGTTCGTTCAATTTCGGGTAAACGGCTATCTTTTAACCACATATTTATTTTTTGAAAGGTGTAGCCCAGCTGTCGGCGAGAAAGATTATATTTATCTGCGAGCTCTGAGCTTGTAATACATGTGTCATTAATCAATGCGTTAAAAATAATCTCTTCTCTTTCTCCTAACACAATGCCGCCTCCTTTGATTAAAATCATAACAATTGCTAAATAATAAATGAATGCGTTTACATCACAAAATAGAGAATTATCTTTGTATTATATTGTGATAATCCATCTTGTCCTATCTTACTTAAAATTTTGAAATGCTAGAAGTAACAGGAAAAAAAACTGGTAATTTATTTTAACCGGAAAAGGAATTTATCATAGAGAACCATCCGTAAAAAAACCTGTAAAATGACGTTTGGTTTTGATAGAAAGAGGAAATATCACTCTTTTTGGAGGAGGTGGCATAACAAGAAATGTAAAAGGTAGGTGTATTGAATGCTTTGGAAAAAGACGGGGAGTAATTTGTGTGAATCAGCTGGAGAATGATTTAAATCAGATTGAAAGTAGAAAAATAGAATTAAGGTAAAAGAATGACGCAATAAAATGGCAAGGTTTAGGATGTTAACATTAAATTATTACTTATTTCGATATCGTTTGTAATAAACTATTAATATTTTTGTAACTTATTGTTTGGTAAAATGTGCTATTATTGAATTTGTCGAATATTTATAGGGGGACTACATAATGAAAAAATTAGTAGCTACAGTTGCTACGGGTGTCGTTTTAGGCGGCTCTTGTCTTTCAAATGTTTCAGCAGCGGAGTATCAGGTTCAAAATGGCGATAACTTGTGGAATATAGCAAAAGAACATAGAACGACTGTTGACAAATTATTTGATTTAAATAATTTAAAGTCATCTCTTATTCATCCAAATCAAAAATTAATTCTTAACGAACAATACAAAGTAAAAAAGGGCGATACATTATCTAGTATCGGATATAAACTAGGTGTAACGGTTACTGATTTGAAAGAATGGAATAATCTTGAATCAGATCTTATTTTTATTGATCAAATGTTAACTATAAAGAAATCAAATGTTGAACAAAAAGGTGCACCAGTTGTACAAGTACCTGATAATAAATCAGCTAATGAAGATGAATTGAATGAAAATAATCAAGCAAGTGAAAATATAGAAGCAGCGCAAGCAGAAGAAGAAGCGGAAGCTGAAGCAGTAGCACAAGCGGAGGCAGAAGCAGAAGAAGCGGCGCAAGCAGAGGCAGAAGCTGAAGCAGTAGCACAAGCGGAGGCAGAAGCTGAAGCAGCAGCACAAGCGGAGGCAGAAGCAGAAGAAGCGGCGCAAGCGGAAGCAGAAGCAGAAGAAGCGGCGCAAGCAGAGGCAGAAGCTGAAGCAGCAGCACAAGCGGAGGCAGAAGCAGAAGCAGC